>NZ_CANMPJ010000001.1:0-95000 GCF_947499705.1 uncultured Erythrobacter sp.
TGAGAGCACGGGCGGCGGGACGCTTGATCTTGGTGCGCTGTCGAGCGACGGCAATATCGATCTGGACACGAGCGGTCTGGTTACGACCAGCACGATTAACTCGCTGGGTGACCTGACCATTGGCGGGACGACCGATCCAGGCGCGGTAACCTTCACTGGCAATGTCAGTGCAGATGCGATCGACATCGATACGACCGGAGTGGTGACGGCGCTCGATATTGAGTCGACCGATGGCGATCTCAACATTCTGGCGGGGGACTCGATCAACGCAGGCGGTGTGACTGCGACCGAAGGCGACGTGATCCTGTCGGCGACGAACAACATCACGACCACTTCGATCAGCTCGAATGAGAACCTTGGATCGGGCGGTGCAATCGACATCGACAGCACCGGCGGCGGCACGCTTGATCTGGGTGCGGTGTCCGGCGACGGCGCGGCCAACTTGGACACCACCGGAACGCTGACGCTGGGTCTGGTCAATATCGGCGGGGCGCTGGTGATCGGCGCGGCCAATCAGCCGACCACGCTGAACTTGAACGACAACATCACCGCTGGCAGCTTCACGTTTACTTCGGCCAACCCGTTCGTGTCGCAGGACATCACCACGACCGATGGTGATCTGAACATCGATGCGGCGTCGATTACGACCGGCGCGCTGGGTGCGCAAAATGGCGGCGGAGTGATCCTGACCGCGACCGGCAACATCACGACGACGTCGATCGCCTCGAACGAGCCTGGTGTTGTGAACGGGTTTATCGATGTTGAGAGCACGGGCGGCGGGACGCTTGATCTTGGAGCTCTAAGTTCTGACGGTAATATCGATCTGGATACGAGCGGTCTGGTCACAACGACGACGATCAACTCGCTGGGTGATCTGACCATTGGTGGGACGACCGATCCAGGCGCGGTAACCTTCACTGGCAATGTCAGTGCAGATGCGATTGACATTGATACGACCGGAGTGGTGACGGCGCTCGATATTGAGTCGACCGATGGCGATCTCAACATTCTGGCGGGGGACTCGATCAGCGCAGGCGGTGTGACTGCGACCGAAGGCGATGTGATCCTGTCGGCGACCAACAACATCACCACGACCTCGATCAACTCGAACGAGAACCTTGGATCGGGCGGTGCGATCGATGTGGACAGCACGGGCGGCGGCACGCTTGATCTGGGTGCGGTGTCCGGCGACGGCGCAGCCAACCTTGATACCACTGGCGCGCTGATAACAGCAGGCGGGAATGTGGGAGGAGCGTTGGTCGTCGGCGGCACAGCCGATCCGTCTTCGATTACTTTCACCGGAAACTTCACCGCCGCGAGCATGGATCTCGACACGACCGGTCCAGTGAATACCCAAGACTTGTCTGCCCCCACCGGGCTGATCGATATTCAGGCTGGCACGACCATAACGACTGGCGATGTGACAGCTGATGCCGTGAATTTTGTGGGCAATGGTGCGATCCAGACCGGCAATGTGACGAGCAATCAGTCGCTCAGCCTTGCAGCAACGGGCGGAAGTCTAACGACCGGGAACGTGGTCGTGAACAATCTGGGAGCGTCAGTGACGCTGCGGGCCAGCGGCGCGACCAGCGATGTCACGACCGGATCGGTCAATTCGAATGGCGGCGACATTTTCATCACTGCGGAACGCGATATCATGGCCGCTGCGGTTGCGACGGCGCTGGCGGGAACTCCGACCGCAGGGACGGTTGGTATGCATGCCGGTGGTTCAATCACCGCCGGACAGGTGGATGCGGGTGAGGATATCCGGATCGAGTCCGTCGGCAGCACCGTCACGATGGCCGGAGCGACGGCGGGCGATGATGTTGTTATCAGTGCTGCAGGCGCGATTAATGTTACCGGGCCAGTCGTAGCCAGCGGAAGCGGGCCTGATCTGTTCGCGGTCTCCTTTGCCGGAGCGCCAGGTGTCTCGAACATGGTGTTCGGTGCCGAGTCGCTGCTCGGATCGAACATCGATATCGACACTTCTGCGGCACTGAACGCAACCGACCTGACCGCAAGTGCGGGCGGGATTGACGTGGATGCGGACTCGATCGTCGCTGGCGCTGTTAGCGCGACGGGCGGCGACGCTTTGCTGACGGCAACAGGCAACGTCACGACGGTTTCGATTACTGCGGTCACCTCGGGAGCAGGCGGAGCGATCGACGTCGACAGCACCGGCGGCGGGATACTCGATATCGGCGATCTGAGTGCGGATACGACCATCGCGCTCGACACCACCGGTACGCTGGCTGCGAACACGGTGACGTCTGTTGGGGCTTTGACGGTTGGCGCGACCGCTCAGCCAAGCTCGGTCAACTTCACCGGCAACGTGACCGCCGGTAGCATGGACATCGACTCAACGGGCGCGTTGCAGGCTCTCGATCTGACAGCGACCGCTGGCGATATTGATGTCGACACTGCCTCGATTGCTACAAACGCAGTCAGTGCAACCGGCGGTGATGTCTCGCTTACAACCAGTGGGGGCATCACGACGGCCTCGATCACAGCGGTCACATCCGGCGCAGGCGGCGCTATTGACGTAGACAGCACCGGTGGCGGTACGCTCGATCTGGGCGATCTCACTGCCGATACGACAATCGATCTCGACTCGAGCGGGACGTTGGCTGCGAACACTATCGCTGCCACGGGCGCACTCACAATTGGCGGCACGGCGCTGCCTTCTTCGGTCAGTTTCACCGGTAATGTCTCTGCAGGAAGCATGGATATCGACGCTACCGGTCCGCTGACAGCGCTTGATCTCGATGCGACAGCGGGTGCAATCGACGTCGATGCCGGTTCGATCCTCGCTACGAATGTTTCGGCAACGGCAGGCGTCGCGCTGGATGCGACTGGCGCCATTACAACCGGCGACATCGATGGAGGCGGGACGATCAACGTCGCCTCTACCGGTGCAAGCGTGAGTACCGGGGACGTGGTCGGGAACGCGCTCGGAGGCAGCATTACTCTGCGCGCCGCCGGTGCGACGAGCGATGTCAGCGCGGGCACGATTAACTCCAACAGCGGCGACATCTTTGTCTCGGCCGAACGCAATATCACCACTGGTACCGTTTCGACTGCGCTGGCTGGGGCTCCCACAGGAGGCACGATAGGCCTGCATGCGGGCGGATCGATTGCCGCCGGACAGATCGCGGCAGGCGAAGATCTGCTGGTTGAATCCGTCGGAAGCACCGTGACGTTGGCCGGCGTGACCGTAGGCGACGATGCGACGATCACAGCGGCAGGAGCGATCGATCTTCAGGGCCCAGTTGTGGCCGATGGCAGCGGACCTGATGTTTTCTCGGTTATGTTTGCGGGCGCACCAGGTGTTTCCAACTTGTTGTTCGCTGCCGAAGCGCTTCCGAAATCGAATATCGTCATCAATACGCCGGCGGCGGTTACAGCAACTGATCTGACAGCGAGCTCGGGCGGAATCGATATCGATGCCGGATCGATCGCCGCGAACACGCTGGCCGCCACAGACGGCGATGTGGAGCTGACGGGTACAGGCACCATCACCGCGAGTTCGATCACTGCGAGTATCGGCGTAATGGCGATGGGCGGCAACATCGACGTCGACAGCACTGGCGGCGGCATGTTGAACCTTGGCGACTTGGCCGCAGGTGCTGGCATTGCGCTGGATACGAGCAGCACTCTTACGGCGAACACCGTAACTTCCACCGGGGCGCTGACAGTCGGCCAAACCGCCATGCCCACGGCAACGACCTTCACCGGCAATGTCACTGCCGGCAGCATGGATATCGATGGCACGGCGACTGGTACGCTGAACGCCCTGGATCTCACTGCCAATGCTGGTGACATCGACATTGACGTCGGCTCAATCACCGCGAGCAACGTAAGCGCGACCGGCAACGCAGCGCTGGATGGCGCAGGCACGATCAGCCTCGCTAACGCGACTGCAGACAGCGACACGAGCGGTGCAGGCGATCTCAGCATCGGGACCAACACGATCCCGGCGCAGCTCAATATCACCGGCACAGCCAGCGGTGTGAACACCTCGCTCCATGCCGACACTCTGAACGTTATCACCGCCACCGCAACGGGAGGCGATCTGGTCCTTTCTGGTGGCACCGTGACTGTGGGTGCCGCGCAGGCGACCAACAACGTTATGGCCGATGCTACCACGTCGATCACCGCCGACACATTGACTGCTGACAGCGATATGAGCGGCGCGGGTGATCTGCAGGTTGGCCTGATGACCGCGCCAGGTCAGCTGACGGTCAACACGGCTGCAACCGGGGCCAATGTGACGCTGCAGGCTGGCCAGATCAATGCTGCTGCAGTCACAGCCACTGCGGGCAATGCAACTCTCAATGCCAGCGGCAATGTCACAACAAGCACTATCACTTCGACTGGCGGTGGCATCGATGTCGACAGCACGGGCGGGGGCACACTCGATCTCGGCGATCTGACTTCCAGCGCGGGCATTGCTCTCGACACGAGCGGGACATTGACCGCAAACACTGCGACTGCTGTCGGCGCGCTGACGGTTGGCCAGACTGCCATGCCCACGGCAACGACCTTCACCGGCAATGTCACCGCTGGCAGCATGGATATCGATGGCGCCGCTGCGGGTACGCTCACAGCTTTGGATCTGACCGCGAATGCCGGTGACATCGATGTGGATGTGGGTTCGATCACCGCTTCCAATGTCTCTGCGACGGGCAATGCCGCGCTCGATGGCGCGGGCACGATCGCGGTGGCCACCGCGACTGCGGACAGCGACATGAGCGGAGCAGGCGATCTCACCATCGGGACCAACACGATTCCAGCTCAACTGACGGTTGCAGGCGCAGCCAGCGGGGTGAATGCATCGCTGCACGCAGACGTTCTCAACGCCGCGACCGTGACTGCAACCGGAGGCGATGCGGTTCTTTCGGGCGGCACGATCTCCGTCGGCGCAGTGACAGCCACCAACGATGTGATCGCCGATGCGACCACTTCGATCACACTAGATACCGTAACCGCTGACAGCGATATGAGCGGTATGGGCGATGTGGAGATCGGTCAGACCACGCGGCCTGGACAGCTCTCCATCACGACCTCGGTGACCGGTGTGAACGTCACTCTCGAGGCCGACAACGTCAATGTGATCAACGGCCTTTCGACCAATGGCGACAATGTCATTCGCGGCGACTCGATCGCGCTTACCGATGTCACGGCCACAGGCGGTGATGCCATCCTCGAGGCGACTGGTAGTGTCACCACCAACTCGATCACCGCGACTTCTGCCGGGATGTCTGGAGGCAATATCGACGTAGACAGCACTGGCGGCGGTGCGCTTGATCTCGGCGATCTGACCGCTGACGCTGGGATCACGCTGGATACCACAGGCTCGATGACTGCTGGCGCGGTGACTGCAACCGATCATCTTCAGATCGGCGGCACAGCCTCACCAAGCTCTGTCAGTCTTTCCGGCAATGTCACTGCAGGCTCGGTGGAAATTCTCTCGACCGGCGGCATTGCTGCGCAGGACCTTACGGCAACCGCTGGAGATGTTGATCTCGACGGTTCGACAATCACTGCGCTGGACGTTTCAGCGACGGGCAATGTCTCAGCCGATGGGGCGGGCGCGATCTCGCTGGCAAGTGCAATCGCCGACAGCGATATGATCGGCACTGGAGATCTTTCAGTCGGCACAAACACCGCCCCGAGCGATCTGACGATTGCAGGGGCAAGTTCGGGTGCGAACGCCAGTCTTGTCAGCGCAGGAGCGCTCACTGCAAGTACGGTTGAAGCGACCGCAGGCACTGCGACTCTGACCGCCGATACTGTCAACGCTGACACAGTCACCGCGACGGGCGGTGATGCTGTGCTGAATACGAGTGGCGACGCCACGATCAACGCGATTTCGGCCTTCACCGCTGGCATGGCTGGCGGAGCGATCGATGTCGACAGCACCGGCGGCGGTGCACTCAGCCTCGGCGACGTGACTGCCGATACGGACGTCGCGATCGACACGACCGGCTCGGTTGCGGCTGGCCAAGTTGCTGCGGGCGGTGCGCTCACGGTTGGCAGCACTGCGGTCCCGAGCAGCATAACCTTTACCGGCAATGTCAGTGCCGCCAGCGTTGGCGTCGAGACCACCGGCGCTATCTCGGCGCAAGATGTCACCGCGACCGCTGGTTCCATCACGGCGAATGCCGCTGACATTACGGCGGGCGCAGTCGCGGCGACGGACGCAATCACTCTCGATGCTGCCGGGCCGATCAACCTCGCGAGCGCTGTTGCCGACAGCGACAATAGCGGTGCGGGCGATCTTTCCATCGGTACCAACACAGCGCCATCTGATCTCACGATACCGGGCGATGTTTCAGGCGCGAATGTAACGCTAGTCAGCGCAGGCGCTGCCACGACTGGCGCAGTATCGGCTGGCAATGGGGATACGGCGATCACGAGCGCAGGGGATGCGACCATCGCCAGCGTAACGACGAGCGAGCTGGCGGTTCAGTCCGGCGGATTGCTGACGGTCGGCGCGATCGACGCAAGCGGATCAGCTGTTCTCGAAAGCGCCGATGTCGACTTGCAAGCAGCCGTCGATGTCGATGGCGCTAGCCTGACGCTTCGCTCCGCACCGGGTGTCTCAGTGGGTCTCGGTGATGGCATGGGAGACTACCAGCTTTCCGATGCCGAGCTCGCCCTTATCGACACTGGTACCTTGGTGATCGATGCAGTTGATCAGGCGATCGAAGTGAGCGGCGTCTCATTTACCGATCAAGCAGGTGCAAACGAAGTGGTGCTTGCGACTTCGGGCACAGGCAGCCTCATCCGGATAGTCGGAGACATCTCCGGCAACGGCAATGGCCGGATTTTCCGCTTTGGCGGTGATGCCGCGATGGGCACGATGCTGGCCGAGCGGATCACGATGGATATCGAAGCGGCCTCGATCGACTTTGGCGATGCAACCTTCGATTTGCGCGCAGAAGACATCGCGTTTGGCAATCAGGAGTTGATTGATGCAGTCGCCGGCCGCGACAGCGGCGATCTGGCGCTCAACATCGTGGGTGATGCCAACTCGCTGCTTTACAACCCGCTTCTGGCGGGTGGGATCGGAGGCGCTCGCATCGCCGATCCGGTATTCCTGAGAGCAGGCAACATCACGGTGACCTATGGAAACTCGGCACTGTTCCAGAACACTGCACCGCCTCAGGAAGGCGGCACTCTGTTCACCGGGATTGAACTTGGACAACCAGGTTCGAACGGAACGCTGGCGCTGAACACGGTTGACGATACCAACACCTTCGCCTTCTTCGGCCAGATTAACGAGCTGGTCGGGACCGCTGCGGCTCTGGCGGGCAGCAATGTGATCCTGCTCGGCAACGACGTTCGCTTGCCGGATACGCGGGTCAATGGTTGCGTGATCGGTAGCGGCGCGGATTGTGTGACCACGATCGTTGGGACCACAGTCATTTCGATCCCGCGCGAGGTGGTTGAGCTGCTGACGGCGGATGCCGGATTGCTTGTCCCGTTCGATCCGCTGGTCGGCACCAACAACGAAGGTCTGTTTTCCGATGCAGCGACTGTCCCTGATGAAGATTGCGAACGAGATGAAAATGGCGCCTGTGTCGGACCCTAAGGAGATGAAGACGATGCCCGCATTGCGGTGGACGAAGATGTTGCTGGGCGGCGCGGCAATCGGCGTTGTCCTGACGGGCTGCGCGACTAGCCAGCCGACGGGATCTGGGCCTGCATTTGCGCTTGGTACCAATGCCAATGGGGAGCCTTGCACCGCCTCGCAAAACTGGACCGACCAGAGCTACGGTGATGCGACCATCAAATACAGCGATGCCTTCTCGGTCAATTGCCGAGGCGCGACATCCGGAGTGCTGTCGCGGGTGCGGACATTCGATTCAGCGTCTGAACGCAGTGCGTTTTCTGCGGCGTTGACGTGCGGCGATCCGGTTTCGGTGGAGCTTGACGGCTTCAACAACGCCAGTGCCCGCCGATGCCTTGATCCCGCGCTCGGTTTTTCGACCGTCGTGATCGACGCGAGCAATGGCGGCACTGCCTATCAAATCTCGTCGGCGCCCAATGCCGTGGGAGCAGGATTTCAGGCGGCGCGCATTCTGGCGGGACTTGATCAGCCTGCATCCGCCCGTTCGGATCGCACCCCGGTTGAGCTCGCAAGCATTCCTGCTCTTCCAGCGGGCGCGACGCTCGCGCAGGCTGAAGCTGGGGCAGGCGAGGCGCTTGCTTCTGTTCTTGGCCGCGGGACGGCTCTGAACTTCCGGGGCTTGCATGCCGATGCCTCGCGGTTCCTGCGCAATTCTCTTTCAAGTCTGCCCGACGATGCGCCGGGACAGATCCGTGCTGAACTTCTGATGGAAGCGGGTCTTGCGGATTCGAATATCCAGTTCTTTGGCTCTGCAAGGCGCAACCTTGACGCCGCCAGCCGCGAGATCGCTCGCCTGAGCAGCGCGGAGCAGCGCATTTTGCGGCCGAAACTGCAGATTTATCGCGGACTCGACGCGCTCAACCAGAGAGACTTTGCCTCCGCGCGTAGCATTCTCTCCTTCCTCGCATCCGACGGCCTTGGCTCGGCGCGTGACCTGAGTGATCCGGTCACTCTCGTGCGGCTCAATTCTGCGCCAGGCGAAGGTGCGGATGTGCGATCGTCGATTGCGCTGCCCGACGAAGAAGCTCTGCGAGAGGCATTCCTGCGCGTTCAGGGCAATTGGGCGCGTAGTGTTGCGGAACTGGCTTTGGACAATCCGGTCGGCGCCGACGCGGCGATCACGGTGGCGCAGGGCGGACTCGATGAACTTTCCGCTGCGCTGCGGAGTGCGAATATTCGGGAAGATGGCCTCTTCTGGCTAAACGCTCGCCTGCTGCGTCAATCCGGACGGATCGAGGCCGACAAGGGTGATTATGGCGCCGCCATCGAGGCGTTCGACGATGCTATCACAGAGCTGACCCGGGGCGCTCTTGCCCGGTCGGGAACAGGCCGTGATCCGGCAATCGCCGAACTGCTGCTAGAGCGAGCGTCCGTCGTGGCGCGTTCAGGGGCCTCGCAATCTGCGGTCGATGAGGCGTACGGCGACGCGGTTCAGGTTCTGGTGGATGCCCGCGAGGAAAGCGCAAGCTATTCGACGTCACTCCTGCAGCCCTATCTCGATCAACTGGCCCTGCAAATGGAAGCAGGCGATAGCGATGCAGCAGGGCGCTATTTCGAAGTTCTTCAGATTGTCGGCGAGACGGGTGCGGCTCGTCAGCTGAGCGCATTGCAAGACATTGTCGCCGAGGATTCGGGCATCGGCGTCAAGCGCCGTCAGCAGACTGACCTTCTGCGTCAGATCAGCCAGCTTGAACTCGATATCGAAGATGCGCGGGAACTGGGGCAATCGATATCCGAATTGGAGAGTTCGCGCGCGCAGTTCCAGTCGGCTTACTTTGAGCTTGATGCCGAGTTGCAAAGCGAGTCGCGGCTGAGCCAGGTTTCGAGCAAACCCGCGGCCTTGAGCGATCTGCAGTCCGTGTTGCGTCGGGGTGAAGCCTATGTCCGTTTCGCAGCTATGGGAGACCGCGTCTTCGGCATGCTGGTCGAGAAAGACAAAGCGCATTCGATCCGTCCTGGCGCGACAGTCGAAGAAGTGCTCGCGATCACAAACGATTTGCGCGCGTCTATCGATGGCCAGATCGCACGCGGTGACTTGACCGAATTTGGCGTTACAGATTCAGCGTTGCTGTACCAAAACCTCTTCCGCGAAGTGGATGAAGTTCTTCGTACCAAAGAGGAATTGGTCGTCGACGGTGGTACCGTTCTTGCCGGTTTGCCTGCTTCGGTACTCGTGAGCGATCGCGGCGCCGCGCTGCGTTTCACGGAGCAGGAGGATCGGTTCGACTATACCGAAATTGAATTCCTCGCGACGCTGATGCCGACGTCCGTTGCGATGTCGCCGCGTAGCTTCATCGTTTCTCGCAACCTGCCGGAATCGAACGCACAGCGTGATTTGATCGGATTTGCGTCACCGCAGCCCATCACCACCGTTCCCGGTTCTGGCGAGCAGATAAAGATCGGCAATTGCCTGATCACGCCTGCGCAGCTTGCTGGGTTGAGCCGCCGTTTCTCACCAATCCCATCGGACGAGATCGGCTACGCGGCAGAAGCACTCGGCCTAAGGGATGGTCCAACACTCGTCAGTGATGCGGCTTTCTCGGACACCGCAGTGCTCAGCCGCGGACAAGAAGGCGGCGATCTGGGCGACTACAAGGTACTGCATTTCGCCACACACGGATTGACTGAAGGCATGTTCGGGTGCCTCGAATCCCCTTCGGCACTTCTCACCTCGCTCGGGACTGATGGCGAATCCGACCTGCTGCTCGACTTCGAAGAGATCGCCGGTCTCAAGCTGGACGCCAATTTGGTGGTCTTGTCGGCCTGTCAAACTGCATCTGCGATTGGCGAGCGCACTGCTCGTCTCAATGGTGATTCCCAGCCTGGCTCTACTCTCGAAGGCTTGGTGCGATCATTTTTTGCCGCGCAGGCGCGAGCGGTGATGGCAACCTACTGGCAGACGCCCAACACCGGTGAGAGCGAGATATTCATGCGCGAGTTTTATCGCAGCGGCCGGACTAATGACATTGCCAACGCGCTCAATCAGGCGCAGCGATCGATGATTCAGGATCCAGCCACCTCGCATCCCTATTTCTGGGGAAGCTTCTTCGTGGTTGGCGATACGGACAACCGCATGCTCGATCAGGCTGGTTCGCGCAGAGCCGCGCTATAAGATCGGGATAAGAAAAGGAACCGAGCACACATGCCCCCCGCAGCCCGAATTACCGACATGCATACCTGCCCGATGGTCAATCCCGGGCCGGTTCCGCATGTGGGCGGGCCGATTATCAAGGGTCAGCCCAATGTCCTGACATGCTTCATGCCTCAGGCACGGGTGACGGATCAGTGTGTGTGCGTCGGTCCTCCGGACGTTATTGTGAAGGGATCAATGACGGTTCACGTCGGCGGTCTTCCCGCCGCGCGAATGGGTGACATGACGGCGCATGGCGGAGTGATCGTCGTTGGCGCGCCTACGGTTCTTATCGGCGATGGTGCCAATGGCGGTGGCGGCGGCGCTGGCGCAGGTGCTGGTATGTCCAGCAAAGTGCCGTTCGACGCGCCAAACTTGCAGGCTCAGGCGATGATCGCTGCGCACAAGGCTGCGAAGCCCTTCTGCCGCCGCTGCCAAGCATAGGCCGCGCGCATGGCGGGGTGGTATGCGATCGTCGATGGTGCAGCCGACCCCCGGCTCTATCCGGTCATTTCGGAATGTGCGAAATACGCCTGCCTTTATGAAGACGACTACGACGAAGACACACTCGCAGCTCTGCCTTATCTGGTCGAGCTAACCGAAGGCGAGAAATTGCCGGATCTCTGGCGCAAGCACGAATCCGGTAGGTTCTGGGGCATCGTGTGTCAGTCGAACCTCGATCTGCCAGCTTTGCGCCGACATATGCGCAAATTCACGACTGCTCGCCTGCCGCTCGGCGAGGTCGTCCTATTCCGGTTTTGGGACCCGCGTGTCTTTGTGACTTTTGCCGAGGATGGCACCGAAGAAGAAGTCGCTCCGTTTTTCGAAAAGGTCGAAGCAGTGATCGCCGATCTCGGGCCGGACGGCAGGCGTCGCTATCATTGGGATGGTGGGGTGCAATCTTCATTCGCCAAACCGAAAGCCGACGCGCCACACGAAGCAGCACCGGGGGCACAAAGCTGAGGTGCTTCGTTCAGTCGCCCTCGTTGATTGCGGCCTTGGTGGAATCGCGCTGCGTGGTGAACATCGTCAGTGCTTCGCCTGCCAAGGCTTCGACTTCCGACGTTTCGAAGGTCAGCGGGTCAAGCGGTTCACCGTTAATCCGGATCTCGTAGTGGAGATGGGGACCCGTCGATCCTCCGGTCGTGCCGACATAGCCGATGATCTCGCCTTGCTTCACAGCCTTGCCCGGCTGAAGACCATCAGCAAACGCATTGAGGTGCATGTACCAGGTCTGCATCCCTTCGCCGTGGTCCAGTCGGATGAAGTTGCCCGCCGCGCCGCGTGGGGCCGCAAACAGGACAGTCGAATCGCCCGAAGCATAAATTGGCGTTCCTGTCGGAGCGGCGAAGTCGACGCCGTTATGCTTTCTTTGCGCCCGGGAGATCGGGTGCGTGCGGTAGCCATATTTGGAAGTTATCCGCGCGCCGTCGACGGGGGTCCGCATCAACCCGCGCTCGTTGCCTTGCCCGCTTTCATCGAACCAGCGCTGCTCCGATTCATCGGGCGGGGTAAAGGCAAAATAGGTTTTGCTGCCTTTGGCCGTGTCGAGCCTGACATAGAGCAGCTTGGGCGGCGCGGCGTTGCGCCCGCTCTCCGTGACCGTTTCCTCCCAAGTAGCCGAGAATGTGTCGCCAAGCGCGACTTCGCGCTGGAAATCGAAGTCGAACGAAAAGGCTTTGGCGAAAGGTGTCGTCAAACTGTCGGGCAGACCCGCTTCCACCGCCGAGGCGTAAAACGTGTTCTGGTTGATCGTTCCGGTAACGGAGCGAACGCGGGTAGTCGCGGCGTCGAGGATGTTCTCGCGTTTGAACGTACCATCGGATTGGCGCGTGAGTTTCACCGAGGTTCCATTAGGCAATTCGGCGCTGATCGTGCGGACGGCCTTCGCGTCGCCATCTTCAGTGAGTTCCACAGCAACGCGCATTTGCTCCTGCGTGCCGAGTGCAGCGATTGCCTCTTCGGCCATAGTGAACGCATCGCCGGTCGGAACGCCCATCTCTTCGAGCGAAAAACCGAGATCGTCGACCCCGCGCACCTGAATGATCCGCACCGATGTGCTCGGAGTGGGTGTGGGTTCAGACGCCGCGTCCGGAGTGGCCTCGGCAGTCTGTGTTTCGGCGGGTCCTTCAGTGGGATTCGGCCAAAGGCAGTAGGCGCCGCCAGCTATTGCGAGCAGCGCGACTGGCGCAGCAATGTAGGCGGGCTTAAGTCCGCCCGACTTCGCCGGTTCAATCGGCGTATCTTCAGCCGGAGCGGCAACCGGTTTCGGGTCCACCCACGTCTTCGGATCGAAAGAGGTCGTTTCCCGCTCCAAATCCTCCGCGCCCAAGTTTCAATTAGCGAAAGAAAAATCCCCGTGAGGCCAAACAGCGTGCTTTATCTGACCCGTCCTGTATGCTTAGTTGCTCGGGAAAGGGGGAGCAAGGCATGAGCGATCGCAACCGTGTTGCTTGGCGCGAAGGCATGTTCCTTCGGCCACAACACTTTCAGGCCCAAGACCGGTTCATGGAATCGTTCGTCGGCGCTCGGCATGATTGGACGCAGCCGTATTCGTGGGGCTTTTCCGAGATTGAAGTCGATGCAGGATTGGCCGAGCTGGGGCAGTTTGCGATCAAGTCTGCCAAGGGCATCATGCCCGACGGAACGCCGTTCTCGATACCGGGCGATCAACCCCCTCCGGAACCGCTCGCAGTAAGCGCGCAGACCCGCGACGCTGATATTTTCGTAACGCTGCCGCCGCGCCAATCGGGCGCAATCGAGTTCGCCGAATCCGAAGCAGGTTCGCTGGACGCACGCTTCTCGGTCACCGAGACGCAGGTCAGCGACAATTTCTCGACCGATCGAGCGATTGAGGGGATTGAAACCGGCACGCCGAATCTGCGGTTTGGTATGACACCGGATGAGACCGAAGGGCGCTTGCTGCTCGGCGTGGCGCGGGTCCGCGAAGTATCAGGTAAGAAACTGATCTTCGATGATCGTTTCATTGCGCCTGCTGTCGATGTTCGCGCGTCGAGGCTAAAGAGTGCGCTTTCCGACCTGATTGGCCGGTCCGACCAGATGGTTGGGGAACTCGCCTTGCGTGCGGCAGAATCGACCGAAGGCGGACAAGACACCTATCGGGCGTTTCTGCTGCTTCAATCGCTCAACCGTTGGGCTGCCATTCTGCGCCACCTAGTGACGCTGCCATCGGTTCACCCCGAAAGGATGTTCGAGAACCTGGTTGCTATGGCGGGCGAGATATCGACTCTGACACGCAAAGAGCGCCGCCCTCCGGAACTGCCCGAATACGATCATGAGAATTTGCAGGGATGCTTCGATCCTGTGATCGATCTGCTCCAGACATTGCTGTCGGGCGAGTTCGATCGTTCGGTCGAACCACTTGATCTCGATGCTCGGGGCCCCGGTTCTTATATGCACGTCGTCAAGAACCGCTCGCTGCTCAAGCAGAGCTACATCTATCTGGCGGTGGCGGACAAGACGAAGTCACTGGAGGATATCCGCAAGCGCTTCCCATCGGTCTGCAAAATTGGTCCGAACACCAAGATGCGCGAATTGGTTGCGAACCAGCTGCAGCCGGGCGTTGCGCTGCGTCATGTCACTACGCCGCCGACGCAGCTTCATGTGCTGCCGGGATATGTGTATTTTGAGCTTGATCGCGGCGCGGCCGACTGGGCCGAAATCTACGATGCACCGGCCATGGGCCTGTTCGTGGCGGATGACTGGCCTGAGCTGAAACTCGAACTATGGGCGGTTAAGCAGAAACAATGAGCGGGGACGACCGGAACAAGACGGTGTTTCGCCCTTCGCCACTGAAGGGCAAAGGCGGCGGCGCCGGTTCCGGAGCAAACTCGCCGGGCGGACAAAGCGGGCAGCAGTCGTCGGGAGGCTTTAGCAGTACCGACGATTGGGATTCTCCCGCACCCCCGGGAACCCCTCCTCCCCCTCCTCCAGCATCGGGTGGATCATTCAAGCCGCTGGACAACGATCCATTCGGTGTCCCGGCCCAGCCAGCTCCATCTGGCGGACCGAAACTCGACACCAGCGATGCCCAGTTTCACGACACCGTTCCGCCCGCTCCGCAGCCACCGGATGATCGTAACCCATTGATGGCGTATGCTGCGCCGGTTCTGGCGATGGCGGCGGCGCTTCAGTCGGGTCGATGGGAAATCTCGATGGGTGAATTCCATCGCCGTGCACGCGAAGCCATCGGTAAGTTCGAATCCGCAATCCAACCGATCTACAGCGAAGGCGTACGTCAGCGGGCCAAGTATGCAGTTTGCGCAACCGTCGACGATATTGCCCAGAACCTGCCCGGCGTGGGCGGCGGTGGTGCGCAGTGGGCGCAGCGCAATATGGTCGTGACGTTCTTCCGCGAGAGTATTGGTGGGGACCGGTTCTGGGATTTTGTGCAGGAGATGCTGCGCGACCCAGCGAAGAACCGCGATCTTATCGAACTGTTCCACGCTTGCATCGCCACCGGCTTCGAAGGACGCACACGCGCGATGCCGGACGGCTTCAGCAAACGGCAACAGGTCAGCGCAAACCTCATCGGAGCGCTCGAACATGTTCGCAGCCTATCCGAGCGCGACATGGTCACTCAGTGGCAAGGCGCCGATGCACCTCGCAAGCCGAACAATTTTTGGAGCATAGTCGGCTTGGTCGCTGCGGCGACCGCTGGCATCTGTTTCCTGATCTTCCTGATGTTCTTCCTCGCGCTAATGGCGAGCGGATCTTCGCCCTATGACCGGGTGGCGGCTCTGTTGCAGGAGGAGCCGGTGGCACTCAGTCGCAACGCTGCTCCCCTTGAGCTCCCGGCAACAGGCACCGAAACTCGGCTTCGGCAATTTCTCTCCAGTGAGATTGATCAGGGCCTGGTGACTGTCGATGGCAACCGAGTGCGCACGACCATCGGTACCCTGTTCGAACCGGCCTCGGATCAGCTGACGTCAGGCCGCACCCCGATCTTCACGAAGATTGGGCAAGCCATCGAGTTTGAGAGCGGCCCTGTCACGGTCGAAGGCCACGCCGATTCCGACAAAATCTCGACCATCGCATTTCCAGACAACATCGCATTGTCGCGAGCGCGGGCTCAGACGGTGGCGCAGATCATCCGAGGCGAGCTAACCGATGCGTCGCGAGTTACCGTGGTCGGTTTGGGAGACACCGTTCCGCTTGCATCCAACGACACAGCCGAAGGCAAGGCGCAGAACCGGCGCGTTGAATTTGTTGTCGAGCTTGGTGAATAGGCGGAGGCTGGCGAGAGAGCGACGATGAAAAAGTTCTTCACTAGCTGGTGGACGATATCGATCTTCACGATCTTGATGTTGATCCTGCTTTGCTCGGTCGGTCTGCCGCTGTTCGTCGAATGGATGCAGCCGCTGTGGGTGCGGCTTACCTTCGCGGGCGGATTCGTCGCGCTGTGGTTGCTATGGTTCTTCATTCGCCGGTGGCGCGCGAAGCGGGCCGAGGCTGCGCTGGCCAAGGAACTGGCTGGTCCCGATCCCGGCGATGAAGAAGCCGAGGCGGTTCAGCAACGCATGGCCGACGCGCTGGCCGAGCTGCGCAAAGCGACCGGCAAGAAGCGGAATTATCTCTACTCATTGCCTTGGTATGTGATCATCGGCCCTCCCGGCGCCGGCAAGACGACGGCGCTGGTCAATTCCGGGCTACGTTTCCCGTTCTCAGATCAGGCGATGAAGGGCACCGGCGGCACGCGCAATCTCGACTTCATGTTCGCCGAAGAAGCCGTTCTGGTTGACACGGCAGGCCGCTATACGACGCAGGATTCCGACCGCGAAGTCGACAATGCCGGTTGGACACGGCTGCTGGAGATGCTCAAGAAGCACCGGCAGTTCGAACCAATCAACGGTGTGTTTGTGGCAATCCCGGCCGACGATCTGCAGCGCGGCGACGTGCGCGTGATTGATGAACACGCCGCGATCATCAGGCGGCGCTTGCGTGAAATACGCGAAACACTGCAGACTGAACTGCCGGTCTACCTGCTCATCACCAAGAGCGACTTGCTCGCTGGTCTGACCGAGTTCTTTGGTGATCTCGATGTCGAGGGCCGCCGCGCCGTCGTCGGCCACACATTCGACTGGAAACACAAACGTTTCTCGTCAGAGGACGTGACGACCGCATTCGATCAATTCGCCAATGATCTATCCGCACGCACGCCCAAGCGGCTCGAGGACGAGAAAGATATCCGGCGTCGCGGTCTGATCCTTGGGTTCCCAGGGCAATTGGGCGCATTGCGCCCGGCGCTGCACCGTCTGATCGAAGGCGCCTTTATCAACGAAGATCGCCCGAGCGGGCAGTTGCGCGGTTTCTATCTTACCTCGGGCACGCAGGATGGTAGTGCGATTGACCGCATCTTGCAGGGTGTTTCGCAGGCATACAGCCGCGACGACCCAGCGGCGCGCGAGGGGGGAAAAGCCTATTTCCTGAACCGCCTGCTGACCGATGTCGCATTTGGCGAGGCCGGTCTGCCGACTGCCGACCCGGTGGTGGTGCGTAAGCGGAAGATCAGGCTGACCGCAATGGTCGGCGGTATCGCGGCGCTCGGATTACTGTCCGTAGCACTCTGGACCGTCAGCTTCTTTGGCAATCGCGACTTTCAGGATCAGTCCGAGCTGGCAGCGGCTGAGATCGAGCAGGAACGCGACACGCTCCGCGCAGATCTGGTCCGCGTGGGAAGCAATGACACGTCGCTGGAACAGCTACTCCCTCTGCTCGACCGGCTCCGCAACATGCCCGAAGGCTATGCCGCCCGGCAGGAGGGTGGACCTTCGTGGTGGATGCGTTGGGGGCTGTTCCAATGGGGCCTCAGCCGCCGCAATGAAGAGACTTATCAGGCCGCCTTGCGCCGAATGCTGCTGCCGCGCGTGATCCTGCGGCTCGAAGACAAGATGCGGCAGGAAGTGAACAATCCAGTTGCTTTGTACGAACCGCTCAAGGTCTATCTGATGCTGGGCGGAGCTGCGCCAGAAGGTAAGATCGATGCAGAAGCGGTGACCGAATACATCGGCCGCGACTGGGCCTATGAAGTCTATCCCGGTGCCGAGATGGAAGGCATCCGCGGCCGCCTCAACAACCATCTCAAGGCGCTGATCGAGGACCCGAACATTTCGCAGAGTTGGGCTGGTCAGAAAGCTCCGCTCGATGCGGATCTGGTTGCGGCGTCACGCGCTAGCGTCGGCACCATGAGCCTCGCCCAGCGGGCCTATGTGATCATGCGCGCCAAGGCCGCCGATCCGACCAAGGATTGGATGATGGGTGACATCCTCCAGCCCGGCGACGCGGCAGCCTTTGCCAACCCTGACGAAGTGATGGGCAAACAAGTGCCGTTCTTCTTCACGGTGGCCGGGTTCAACACCTATCGCTTGCAAAAAGAACTTATCGGCAGCGATCTGCGCGACGAATTGTGGGTGCTCGGCGAAGATGCCGAGACCGCCAGTATCCAGCGCGAACTCAACAACCTCGATGGCGGGATCGCGGGGGCCTATGCCAACGAGTATATCGAGCAATGGCAAGGCGTGATCGACTCGCTCAAGGCTGCCGATTACTTCAACGACCCGCGCGCATTCAGCGCCTTCACCAAGGGTGTATCCCCGCTCAAACTCGTGCTTGAAGAAGTGCGCAAGAACACGACCTTCGACAACTCGATCGAGGAAGAAGGCGGGCGGATGATCCAGGATGAGCTTAACCGCAACCGCTTTGCGCGCGCCGCCACTCGGCTGGGCGGGGCCGGATCCGATGGGCCGCGTGGTCTCACCGCTGATGCACAGATTGCGCAGCACTTCCGCAGCGTCAATGAGTGGGTCGGCGATGGTGAAGGGCCGGGCGAAATCGACGCATTTATCGATGTTGTGCGCCAAACCTTCACGCAGGTTCGTGCTTCACGCGGGCCGGGGCAAGCGGCTGGCAGCGCAGGTCAGCAACTGGCGCAGGCAATCGCTCCGCTGGAGACTGCGGCACTCGAAGTTCCCGACCTGGTTCAGGAATTTGCTCAGGATGTCGCGGGCGGTGGCAGCGATGCGCAGATCAGCGTGCTGCAAGGTGAAACGTCTCAAGTCTATGGCGATCAGGTCCTCGCTTCCTGCGAAGCGGCGGTCGACGGTAAGTATCCCTTCGATGCCGGTTCGAGCGCCGATGCCAGTCCGGGCGATCTCCGAACCGCTTTTGGTGGTGGGGGGCAGGTCACTCAATTCGTCAACACAAGGCTAGAGCCTTACCTTGACCGCAGCGGTGACTATTGGCGCTGGAACAGCAGCGATCCAGTCACAGCCGATTTCAATCCGGCAACTCCGGGCAGTTTTCAGAAGGCCGCCGCCCTTACTGGCGCGCTTAACGAGGGCGTTCCGCTCGGCATTGAACTGAGCGAGCTCGGTAGCAAGGTCACGAAGGTTGAACTGATCACCGGCGGCATACCACTGGCATTCGATATGGATGGCAATGCAACCAACCAGATCGTTTGGCAGCTTGGCGGCGGGATGGTGCAATCGTCCGAGATAAAGATCTACGAAAATCAGGGGATCGAGGGACTCGATCCGATTGAGGAGGTGATCTTTCGCGACACCAAACAGGGGCCATGGTCGCTGTTTCGCGTTCTTGACCGGGCCCGGATTAGCAACCTGTCTGAAAGCGAGATTGAGGCTACCTTCAATCCCGGACCAGGCCGCGCCAAGTTTGTGATCTCGTTCCCCGAAGATCAAAACCCGTTTAGCGGAGGCGGCCTATGGTCGGTGCAGTGTCCGCAGACGCTGTAATTCAGGGCGCGATCGACCCGCCTGCGATTATCGGGAAGCTTCCGGGTCACGGAGATTTTTTGGCGCGCGGCGTGGACTATGCGCTGCGCGAACCGCTCGACCGCTGGATGAGCGAGTGGATTGAGCTGGCCCGGCAAGAACTGGGCAAAGATTTCGAAGCGTCCTACGAAAGCGCGGCACCGTGGCTTTGGGAAGGCACCGTCAAAAACGCGGTGCTGATGCCGAGCGTCGACTCTGTGGGACGATTGTTTCCCGTGCTGGCGGTCTGCCCGACCACCCTGCGGACTCAAGCGATCTACGACACGCTTATCGCTGCGCTGGAAGAGGGGCTTAAGGCTGACGCACTTCGCGAACGGCTAGGTGATCTTGAAGAGGTGGATGGCGAGACTGATTCGGCGAGTTCGTCCGAATGGTTCCTGCCTGAAGGTGCGGAGCAACTGCTGCCCCGGCCAAGTGCACCGTCGAGCTGGGATTCGATACGGGAGCATTTCGCGTGATCGACTACGCCTATACGAGCTACGGCAAGACTGACCCGGGCCTGGTTCGTGCTCACAATGAAGATTCGATGCTGGTGAATGAGACCGCCGGTCTGTGGCTCGTGTTCGATGGCATGGGCGGCCACGAAAACGGCGCGCTCGCATCGCAAACCGCCGCGTCGGCCTTCGACCCGTTCGAGGTGCCGCCAGATTTCGAAACGGCTGTCACGGCGGTTGCCAATCGCATTCACAACGTGAACGGTGTGCTCAAGCAGGCTGCAGAAAAGCAGGACATCTCCAAAATGGGGACAACGGCGGTCGGATTGCTCCTGCGTGATCGGCGCTTTGCGGCCGTCTGGGTCGGAGACAGCCGGGCCTATATCTTCCGCAGCGGAGGATTGTTTCAGCTCACGGTCGATCACACCCATGTGCAGGACTTGCTCGACGAGGGTATCCTGTCCGCTGCCGATGCCAAAGATCACCCGATGTCGCATGTGCTGACGCGCGCGCTTGGCGTCGAGCCGGAGGTTCAGGTTGATATCGTCCATGATGAGGCGGAACCCAATGATCGATTCCTGCTGTGCAGCGATGGGTTGAGCGGACCCGTGCCTGAAGATGAAATCCGACAGATCATGACGCTTCCCGATCCTCAGCAAGCGGTGGACGAATTGATCGCACGCGCGCATGCGAATGGGGCACCAGACAATGTGACCGCGATTGTGGTTGAGATCGGACAAATCGACCCATGAGCAACGATCCCGGCGACGAAGATCGCACTGTCTACCAGCCCAAAGGCGGTGGCAGTGGCGGTGGCGGCGACAAGACACCGCCCGATGACGCGGGTGCGCCCACGCCTGCGCCGGAGCCTTCGCCGGAGCCCGACGCCGGTCACGAGCCGACCGAGTATCAGCCTGCCCCAAGGCGGGCGTCACCTCCGGCGCATGAACCAACTGAAATCCGACCGTCCGCACCGCCACCGAGTCCCGCACCCACTGCGCCACCGCCTGCTCCAACGCCTACAGCGAAGAAGCGCGCCGATCAGCAATTCTCCCAAGGTGATGTCCTGAACGGGATATACCGGATCGAGCAGTTCATCGCGCGTGGCGGCATGGGCGAGGTGTACGAAGCCCGCAACGTCCACCAGCCGCAGGAACGCGTGGCGATCAAGGTCATGCTTCCACACATGGCGCAAGACGAGTTGGTCGCAGCCATGTTTGCCAAAGAAGCAGAGATGCTGACACGGCTGCATCACGAGGCGATCGTGCCGTATCGCATGGCGGCGCGCGACGATCAGGGGCGACCTTATCTCGTCACCGAGTTCATCGACGGTCCAAGTCTTGAGGAGCGTCTCGGTCAGATCACGCTTTCCGATGAAGAATTTGCCGATCTCGCCCAAAAACTCGCTGCAGGACTGGGCACCGCGCATAGCCTCGGCGCGATCCACCGTGACATTGCGCCTGACAACATACTACTTGCCGAAGGCGATCCCGCCCGGCCCAAGATCATCGATTTCGGGATCGCCAAGGATGCGACCGATACCGGAGCGACGATTGTGGGCGATGGGTTCGCAGGCAAACTCAAATATGTCGCGCCCGAACAATTGGGCGAATTCGATCGAAATGTCGGACCTTGGTCAGACATTTACAGTCTTGCCCTGACCCTGCGCGCGCTAGCTGCAGGGAAGCCATCGGATATGGGCGGTTCGTTGTCCGATGCGGTGCGCAAGCGGCAGTCGGTCCCGGATCTCTCCGATCTGCCACCACGCTTCCATGCCGCATTCGAAATGGCGTTGCAGCCGGATCCGAAAGATCGACCGCAATCGATGGCCGAGTTCAATCTGCGTCTGGGCGATCCGACGTCACCAGGAGGAGCGACGGGCTTTGCGCCAATTGCGGGCACAGGCGACACAACATCGCTCGCGGTAGATGATGAAGGGAAAGCGGAAGGCGGGTATTCTGGCGCACTTGAAGGCTTCAAATCCGTCCTGCCTGAGAGTGTCACCCAAAACCGCATGGTGATGATTGGCGGCGGCGTTGCGGCGTTACTGCTTTTGGTTGTCGGAGTGATTGTCGTTGCGAACCTTGGTGGCAGCGATGTGCCTCCACCAAGCAATCGCGCTGAGCAAGGCGACGCAGATGATCCGGCGGCCAACACTGGCCAGCCAGCGGCGATCGCGCTCGGCAGTCCGCAATTCGAACAGTTGGCGCAGCAGGCCACAAACAGTGTGGAATGCGCCTGGCTGACCTATACTGGTTCCAGCGGCAACACAGCGCGCTTTGTCGGGGGTGCGGCCAATCCTGCCGCCGCACAAACCAGCCTGCTTAATACACTCGAAGGTGCAGGCGTCGCGTCTTTCTCGATTGATCTTGGGGACGTCGTGCGCTTCACCCAGCAGAATTGCGCTGCTCTCGATGCATTGCGTGCCGTTCGGAGCGAGCAATTCCTGATCGCCACCCCCCAGGATGTTTATGAAGCGAAGCGGCAAGCGATCACGTTGGCAGACGGCGCTTCACTGGAAGAGGGCAACTATGCCCGCGTTGTCATTCGGATCGACAACCTCGCGGCCGGTGAAGAAGTCGCGTTTCTTGGCTGGAACACTGAAGATGGTATCGAAGCGCTAGAACCAAGCCGCAGCTCGCTCGAAGGGCTTGCCAATCAAATGCAGGGCAACAAGACGGAGCGCGGTTTTGTACTCCCCTTCGCACTGCCATTCGAAGGCAGCGGCAGGCAAAGCTACGGCGCAATCGTACTTACGGGTTCGTCTGCATTACCCGGCAACCTAGTGGGTCGCGGCACGCAGTTCGATGATGCCTGGGCGACACGCTTTACTCAGGGGGCGCAGGCCAATGGCTGGAAGGCCGATGCTGTGTGGTTCTCGGTCGAGGATCAACAGCGCGACTGAGCAGTGCGCAGACATGCGACATCACTTGTCGCTGACCGCATCCTCATAGGCTTGACGGAACTCTTTCGAGAACACCTCCAAGAACGCCTCTGCCGACCCCTCAGCAACACCGCTGAACTGCTTCTCGTAGGCTTTCCAAAGTGCCGCTTCGCGTTGGCCGGGCATCACTTTTGACAGCAATCCGCTGCTCTCCGTCCGTTCGCTTATCGAAGCGGGAGAGAAGCGGTTGATGGTTTCGCGCAGCGCCCCCTGCATCGCTTTGAGCGTGGCGATCTGGTGCGCTTGCAGGTCGCGATACGAATCTTCGATCGCCTGTTCTGCCTCCATGTAGCCGCGCAGCTTGGGGTTCAGCATCATCTGCAATGCCTGATCGACATTGCGCGCAAATTTGAGCGGATTGTTGCCATCGAAACGGAGTTGCGTCGCGCTGGCTCCCATCTCGTCCTTGGCACGTGCACGCGCTTCGAGCAGGATCATCAAGCCTGCGAGCAAGTGGCGCAGCATTCGCCCGGCTTTGGCGGCGGCTTCTTCCTCACTGATCTCAACTTGGGTTGAGGCAACGCCCAGAGCGCTCAAGAGAGCTGCATATGACGCGTCTGGTCCAGCAGACGGGGCGGAAGGCGGCGGCGCACTTTGAGTTGGAGCGGCTTGCGGCGGCGGAGACGCTGGAGGCTGACCGCCGGAATATGCCGTGGGTTCAGCGGCGGCCTGATCATTGCTGCGAGGAGGGACGGTAGTGTCCTGATCCAATGGCTCGGCCTGAACCGGAGGCGTACCATCGAGCGGACCCCCGAAAGGATCACTCCCACGACCCGTTTCCTGAGACCCCTCAAGCGGTCCGCCGAAGGGGTCTTTGCCAGGCG
Source organism: uncultured Erythrobacter sp. (assembly GCF_947499705.1). Taxonomy (NCBI): domain Bacteria; kingdom Pseudomonadati; phylum Pseudomonadota; class Alphaproteobacteria; order Sphingomonadales; family Erythrobacteraceae; genus Erythrobacter; species uncultured Erythrobacter sp. The sequence goes on from NZ_CANMPJ010000001.1 coordinate 23,779, forward strand.
GCGGTGCTTGGGGTGAACTTTCCAGAGGGCCGCCAAACGGATCACTCGATGGTGCAGCATTACTGTCGGACGAACCGTCCAGTGGTCCTCCGAACGGGTCACTCGTCGGTGCAGGATTTCCCTGTTCAGGCCCGCCCAACGGACCACCAAACGGATCTTTGCTTGGCGCGGGCAGGTTCTCCGGCTCCTGACCAGCGAGCTTGCCGGGTTCGATCGGCGCAAAGCCATCATCAGCTTGCTTCTTCGCCGCTGCCAAGGGAGCAAACCCGCCGCCCTCGGTCTCCGGTCCAACAGCAAACGGATCGAATTCGGGATCGACGGTCCACGATGCGTTCGACCAGTCCACCTGATTCGATCCGGCGAACGTGTCGAAGATATCGTCTGCGCTTTGTTCGTGGGTCGACTTGCTGCCGTCTTCGGACCAGCCGGAGGATCGCTCGGGAGCTGGGCCACCGAGATCCCAGCCGCCATCGTCGGCGAAGTCGGGAGTAGCTGGTCGTCGGCCAGTCGGCCGCGATCCGGGGACTTCATCCCATCCAAGGAACTCTGGGCCTTTGCGGGATGCCTCATCGGCAGCTTGCGAGGCCTCATGCCGGTCCAGAGCAGGTCCTGAAAGCTTGGCTTCGACGATGTAAGGGCCCAACCGGAATCGGTCGCCCGGCGCAATTTTGTGCGAACCGGAAATGCGCTCTGTTGCATCGCCGAGGAATGTACCGTTGGTGCTGTCGTCGATCAGAAAGTAGTCGTTCTGCCGGTATTGAACCTCGCAGTGCCGCCCCGACAGAGTCCGCGTGTCGTCTGGCAACGACCATTCGCATGTCATCGAACGTCCGATGATCGCGCCGCGATCACGCAGCACCAGTTCGGTCGGGCTGCCGTTATCGAGCGCCGTGCGATTTACGATTCGAAGGGTCAGCGTCATGTCGTGGTGAGAGCCTCTCGACCACGTGCGGCGACTTTGTCGGCCAAGTCAAGCGTCTGGTTGGCAAGTTCCGGCTGAGCCTTGATATGGCTCGCAATCGCTGACTGGAGCGCCCCGCCGATCAAACTTCCGCAGATATTGGAATCGCTTGTGACCGGCGCATTTTCCTCTGGCCCAATCGAACCACCTGAAAAGAATATCGCCAGCCCGATCAGTGTTTCGGGCCATTCGCCGCTGGATGAGTCCGCCAGTTCGTACATTGCGCGGCGGTTTTCATCGTCCGGTTCGCCGACCCAGCGGAATGCTGCATCTCGTAGCAGTTGACGACGCGCGAAATCGGGATCGCTTTCTTCCAGTTTCGGCAATGCATGAAGCGCCCAGTCGATCGCTTCCAGCTTGGGCAAGGCCGCCGCAGCGTAAGCGATCGCCATGAAAGGATCGTCACCTTTCCGCAGGCTCTGGAAATAATCTTGCGGCGCCACACCCTCTTCCGGCCACACCGCCTTGGGCAGATTCGCCTCCTCGGCGATCTGGCGCGCTGCGCTCCACAAGACAATGGTCCATTGGGTCATGGTCGCTTCCCCCTGCGATACCATTGGCGGTCTCCGGCGGAGACCAGCCAAAAGCTCGATCAATTGATCTTAATCAGGGCGCCCTTCTCGGTCAAAATGCCGCCTGCGGAAACCTCGGTCATGGCGTCGCCTTTGAAGTTCGCCATGAGCGCTTTTGCGTCCAGATTGGTCGGCGTCAGCTTCACCGAACTGTTGCCAACCTTGAGCTCGATTTCCTGCATCGCTTCGATCTTGATCTTGCCCATGCTAGCCTTAATCGAGATGTTGCCCATATCGACGGTCAGAGAGTCATCACCCTTATTGATCTTGGTATCGCGGCTGCCTTCGGTAATGGTGTTTTTCTCGTTCTTTTTGAGCTCGTACTCTTTGTTGCCGTCAATTTTGACCTTCTCGTCCTCTTTGACGTAGCGATCGCGATTGAAGCCGACCTTGAGTACCTCGTTGTGGCCGATATGCGTGCTGGTGTCGTAGCGCACGCGGACATTCATATCGCGTTCGGCGTGGACGAAGATCTCTTCGTCGCCGCCTTTGTCTTCGAACCGGATTTCGTTGGCCAATGGTTCGCCGGTGTCGAGGCTCTCAGCTTGTGTGTAGGCTTTCTGTGCACCGTAAGTGAGCGTGCGCCAGACCGCGCGTGTCTTGTTGGCTGGCAGATCGTAGACCGGCATGTGTTCCTGATTGAACACGCGTCCGGTAACGACAGGTTGGTCGGGATCGCCGTGAAGGAAATCAACAATAACTTCGTGACCCACGCGTGGCAGGATCACGTTACCGAGCCCGCCTGTCTGCGAGACGCGGATCCAGCAGGTTGAGTTTTCGTCAGCCGTGTTGGCGCGGTCCCAATGGAAGCGCACCTTTATCCGTCCATATTCGTCGGTGTAGATCGTCTCACCGCTCGGTCCGGTCACGATCGCGGATTCGACCCCGACTACGCGCGGCTTTTCGGTGCGTCGCTCGGCGCGGAACTGAGTCTTGGCAGGTATTGCGACGAAGCTGATGAAGTCGGTGTCGGTTTCGCTGCCCGAGGCATTGTAGGCCGCGGTCTGCAAGATGTGCTGGGTCGAGATGACCAGATATTCGCCATTCAGGCGTTCGGTCGGGTGAAACTTCACATTGATCGTCGATCCGGCATGCATCCCTTTGGCGGAGGTCTTGCCAAGATAGGTCTGTCGCAGCGATCTGAATTCCTCGAGTCGCACTTTGCTCAGCCGCTTGGCGCGCGCTTCCTCGATGAATTGGCCGGGATATTCGTAGTGTTCGCTCTTGTCCGAGGGGTGATCCGAGCTGTCAGTGGCTTTGCCGTCGACCGCGAGTTCAGGCTTCTTGAAGTCGTAGTCGCGCAGGGAAACTTTTTCGTGACCGGTGCTGGCCACACGCTCAACAAAGCTTTCAAGAATGTGGTGACCGCCGAGACTATCGCCGGCTTTGTAAGATTGGCCTGACGTAGCCGCCGCATTGAAAGCAAGCGTTTCAACAGAACCGGGTTTGTGCGTGCCGGCCTTGTCGCAAATCACCATCGTGTGTTTCTGTTCGCTGTGTTCGTAGAAGTAATAGAGCCCTTCCTGCTCCATCAAGCGTGACAGGAAATTGAAATCGCTTTCGCCGTATTGCACGCAATATTCGAAAGCTTCGTAGGTCTCCGAAACCCGCAACTCAAAATCACTGACGCCTGCGTTTCCAAACACCTCTTTGATGATGTCGATCACCGACTTTTCCTGGAAGATCGCGTAACCGCGTCGGCTGTCCATGAAATGGGTGAAGGGAGCGAGGATGAGGCTATAGAAAAATCCGTCGCCATCTTCGTGGAGATGATTGGCTTCGACCAGCGTGCCGTTGAACACCCGGGCTTCGTCGGTGTCCTCTGTCAGAGTGACAGCAATTTTCTCGCCGAGATGCGGCGCGAGATCGATCTCGCCCAGTGTGGCGGCGATCTGCACTTCTATGCGGAAAGGTTCCGAAAGCGACTCGGAGGCCGTCATGGTGATGAACTCGACCTGCTCGCCGCCTAGGCCAGCTGTCAGTTTTGCTTCGCGAAATTCTGACGTCATTCCCGGAAATCCCCTGAACCGTCTTTCAATCCTGCGACCCGGAGACGCTGTTACGTCTTTACCGACTGGTGGAAACGATCATGCGATCGCCACTTCGTATCACAGATAATCAATTAGAGCCTCACACTACAAGCAAAGAGAGTCCAGCGCTTGTAAGATTGAGCGCATTTTTTGCGGCGATCGCGATTCGCCATGAATTGAAGCCAGTCTTGCGCCGCTCGGGCGGCAGTCCCGCTTTTTCAAAAGAATCGACCGCGACCGCCAAATTCCGGCAAAAACATACAATCTAACTGCGCGACTCGGAGCTATTACACTGCTCAACGATACTGGATTCTCAGCAAGCGATTGAGAATCAAAGTTATACGTGCGAAGGATTAGCGGGCCAAGCCGATCAGCCTGTGCCTGTTGTTCAGTTTTCTAGGCGGAATGCCTTGATTCGGGACAGGGCCATCGGGACGGTCGGAGCGGTTGCGTTCAACTTGTATCAATGGGACTGGGATGATAGTCCGATTGACAGCAAAAGGGCCGGTAGAGCCCGGATCGGCCGCATCTAGAATTTTACTCCCTGTGTCGGGGGGACACTACTTGTGGAGCTGTATGATGAAACTTCCAATTTCGATTCTGACGCTCGCTGCGGCTATCGCACTGCCAGGCGCAGCTTCGGCGCAGCAGGCGGATCCTGAGCGTGTGGCGCAGATGCGCTGCGAGCTTCTCGATATTTGCGGTGACGTTGCTCAATCAGAGAATGAGCGCGTTGACGAAACCATTGATGGTCAGGAATCGCGCAGCGGCTTGATGGGTTCGGCTGATATCCGCGCCGCTCGTCGTCAAACGACGCAGGCAGCAGCACGGCCTTCGACCCGCCGGGTTTCGACCGCGAGCAACTCGCGCCGCGTGAATCGCACCCGCCGCGTTCCGACTACCCAAACCGCCGGGCGCGGTGTGACGGCTGCTCCAGCGGTTGCCATCACTGATGAGCTGAAGGCAAAGGTCAGTGGTCGTTCGAAGCTGTTTGTGACCTTCGGGACCAATTCTTCGACGCTCACTTCGGCTGCCAAGTCGGAAATCGCCAGCCTTGTCGCTGTCCTTGAAGAATCGAAGGCTGCCGGAAGCCCGGTCAAACTTCGGATCGAAGGGCACGCCAGCGCAACCGGCGGTGAGGCGATCAATCTACCGCTCTCGCAAAAGCGTGCGGCGTCTGTCCGTGAGGCTCTGATCGCGGCGGGGATCGATGCCGATCAGCTGGTTTCCGAAGGGTACGGTAGCGCCAAGCCGCTTGACGACACCAAGCCAACCGATCGTGTCAATCAGCGGGTCGAAGCCGTCATAATTGACTGATCGGCTTATTCCCGGGGGTGGGGCGTGAAATCGCTAGTACAACTTCTACTTCCCGTGTCGGACGAAGCTCCGGCCGGCGAAGATTTGGACGAGAGCAACGAGTTCGATCGTCTGCGCACAGCGTTTGAAGCGAATTTCGCTTACGACGCGCGCGTCTCCGAGCCGGATCCGGACGGGCCCGAGCCAGAGCGGGTTGATTGGGATGAGCTGCTCGAACTGATTGAAGAGCTAAGCGACAAGACCAAGGACCTGTTTCTGGCTGTTGCTTACGCTCGCTGCGGCTTTGCGTTGCAGAATGCGGAAGTCGTCGATCATGGCCTGCAATACACAGCGGGTTTGCTCGAAGAGCATTGGGACTCGGTCTATCCAACGCTGGATGGCGATTATGGCCCTGCTGGCCGCGCCTTGATCTGTGAAGATCTAGCCAAGCGCGGCGCGTTCGGATTGCCGTTTCTCCAGCTGCCGATCATGGACGATGGGCGGGGCCGCGTAACCGCTGGTGAACTGATTGATGTCGGAGAAGATGGCGCCGCTGCGGAAGCCTATCCCGAAGTCATGCGCATGCTTGATCAGATGGATGACGAGCAGAAGGAAGAGATTGCTGCGCGTCTGACCTCGTTCCAGACTTCGTTTGACGAGATTGAGGCCGCGTTCAAGGAAAAGAGCGAAGAGGAAGTTCCTGACTTCTCTGTCACGCGCGAGTTCATCGGGAAGGCATCATCGGCCTATGCCGGGCTAACCGGCGCCGATACGGGCGAGGAAGAATCGGCTGGTGAAGACGCTGCATCAATGCCCGCATCGGGAGGCGGCGATGCTGGTCCCGCGCTTAGCGGCGCGGTGCGATCTCGCGATGACGTGGTCAAGGCATTGACTGCGGTCGAACAGTATTACGAGCGGGCGGAGCCTGGGCATCCGGTCAAAGTTGCTGTTGCTCGCCTGCGCGGCTGGGTAACCAAGGATTTCATGGAGATACTTGAAGACATTGTCCCCAATAGCGTGGATGATGCGAAAAACGTTTTGCTTGAACGGGATGATATGGAATGATGCTCGGGAAAATAATTGAACCTTCCCGGGTCCGCATCCGATTCGAAATTACCGCACAATCGGCAGTGGCCGGTTGGTACTGAGCTAAGAAGGGGAAGTCTCAATGGCAGATTCAGGGCAAAAATTCATCAGCCGGAATCGCTCGCCGCGTGTCCATATCTCGTATGACGTGGAAACCTATGGTGCGCGCAAGTCGGTTGAATTGCCGTTTGTCATGGGCGTCATCTCCGATCTTTCAGGCAAGAGCGAAGTTGCCAAGAAAGATCTGAAGGATCGCGATTTCACTGAATTCGATGTCGATAATTTCGACAAGCGGATGGCCGCAATCGCACCGCGCGCGGCGTTCATCGTCGACAACGAAATCGAAGGCGAAGGCAAACTTGGCGTCGATCTTACGTTCAAGAAGATGGATGACTTCGAGCCTGGCAAGATCGCCGAGAACGTTCCTGCTCTCGCGAAGCTGCTCGAAGCGCGCCAGCAACTGAACGACCTGCTGATCCACATGGATGGCAAGCAGGACGCGACCGAATTGCTCGATAAGGTGCTCAAGGATGAGAACCTGCTCAAAGCTTTGAGCGAGGCGAAAGCCGCAGAAGAGCCTGCGGATGACGGCGCTGAAGCAGAAAAGACCGAAGACTAAGCGCCCGTTCAGGGCATGCCTCGCAGTTTGAGACTGCGCGGCCATTAAGGTGGGTTACGGAGGAATAGATGGCTACTGATGCTGGCAAACTAGAAGAAGGGCAGGAAGCTCAAGAGGCGATCGCGATTGACGATTTTGCCGAGCTGATCCAGCGCGACTTCAAGCCGCGGTCCGACGATAGCCGCGACAAGATCAAGGAAGCCGTCGGTACGCTGGCGCAGCAGGCGCTGTCCGGTGCAGTCAAGATGGGCGACGATGTCTTCTCGACCGTCGACCGGATGGTTGCCGAGATCGACAGCAAGCTGTCGCAGCAGATGAATGCAATCCTGCACAACCCTGAATTCCAGGCTCTCGAATCCGCGTGGCGCGGGCTCGATTATCTGATTTCGGGTAGTGAGACTGGTGCCGACCTGAAGATTCGAGTGCTGAATATCAGCCGCTCGGAACTCTCTTCGATGTTCAAGCAGTATCGCGGTACCGCCTGGGATCAGAGCCCGCTGTTCAAGAAGGTTTATGAGCAGGAATTCGGTCAGCTCGGCGGCACGCCATACGGCGCTTTCGTTTGCGACCTGCAGTTCGACCATACATCCAAAGACCTCGCGGTAATGAAGGGTTTGGCCCGTATCGGCGCGGCCTCGCACGCACCGATTATCGCGGCGGCGGATTCGAACCTGATCGGTATGGATGACTGGACCGAAGTTTCGGACCCTCGCGATCTGGCCAACCGTTTCGATACGACCGATCACATGGCGTGGAATTCGTTCCGCAGCTCGGACGACAGTAAGTATCTCGCGCTGACGATGCCGCGCATACTTGGCCGTGCGACTTACACCGTCAAAGACAATCCGATCGAAGAATTCGAGTTCGACGAGGTCACCAATGGCGACCACGACAAGCACCTTTGGGTGAATTCGGCCTACGCAATGGGCGTGCGCATCAATGCCGCATTCCGCGAATTTGGCTGGTGCACGCGGATCCGCGGCGTCGAATCTGGCGGTACGGTTGAGGAACTGCCGATGGCGACCTTCCCGACCGACGAAGGCGGGGTCGATCAGAAATGCCCGACCGAAGTGGCCATCTCCGATCGCCGCGAAGCCGAACTTTCGGATCTTGGCCTCCTGCCGCTGATCCACCGCAAGGGTACGACCGACGCGACCTTCATCGGCGCACAGACGGTTCACAAGCCCGCCAAATATGACGATCCGAATGCGACCGCGAATGCGCGTCTCGCGGCTCGTCTGCCTTACCTTTTCGCCAGCTGCCGCTTCGCACACTATCTCAAATGCATGGTGCGCGACTGGGTTGGCGGAACCCGCGAAGGTCCGCAGCTTCAAGCGGACCTGAGCGATTGGGTTCACCAGTATGTTACGGCGGATCCCGATTCGTCGTCAGAAGAGACCAAAGCTCGGTTGCCGCTCAAGCGGGCCGAGGTGAAGGTGGAACCGGATCCTGAGAATCCGGGGTATTATAAAAGCCGCTTCCTGTTCGTACCGCACCACCAGTTGGAAGGTATGGATGTGAGTGTCAGTATGGTGTCGCAACTACCCCAGGGACAGGGATAATCCTGCCTTGGGCACTACCAAACCACTCAATCTGAGGGAGAAATGAAATGGAAGTTTCGGTTTTTCTGAAACTTGACGGCATCGAAGGTGAAGCCACCGACGATGGTCACGAGAATGAAATCAAGCTGAGCAGTTGTAGCTTCTCTGCTTTCAACTCGTCGTCGTACAACAATGCTTCGAAAACGGTGTCGAAAGGCCAAGCCAATATGGGCGACATCGCCTTCACCAAGGAAGTCGACAAAACGTCGGTGTCCTTGTTCAAGGCGTGTGCTTCTGGCAAGGTCATTCCGAAGGGCGTGATTTCGTTCCAGTCTAACGTTGGCGACGACAAGAAGATCGATTTCCTCAAGTATGAACTCGACAACGTCGTGATCAATACGTACAACTTCTCTGCATCGCAGATGGCCGACGAAAGCGGCAGCGTCACCTACGCGAAGATCAAACAGATCTACGACCAGCGTGACGAGAAGGGTACTTCCAAGGGCAAGGTCGAAGGCTTCTTCGACGTCCTGCAGAACAAGGCTGGTTGAGGCGCGAAAGCGCTTTGAAAAGCTATGTCACAAGCTGATGAATTGCTCGCCAGTGGCGATATCGCTGGCGCTCGCAAGCAGCTGATTGAAGAGGTGCGTGCGAATCCGGGAGACATCCCGATTCGCATGTTCCTCTTCCAAATCTTCGCGCTGCTCGGTGATTATGAACGTGCCAAGGCACAGCTGGAAACGATAGCCAAGCTGGACCCTGAGGCGCGCATGCTCGCGGTTGCTTACAACCAATGCATGGACGCCGAAGAGAAGCGCGCTCGTATTTTTGCCGGCGAAGAAGCTGCTCCGATCCTTGCCAAGGTCGAGTGGGGCAATGCCCTCGCCGACGCGTTGCAGGCGCGCCAACAGGGCGCGGCCAATGCTGACGCACTCTACGCTGCCGCTTTCGATGCTGCGCCCACCAGCGCAGGCAAGACGGATAGCGGTCTCGAATTCGAATGGATGGCGGATGCCGATCCGCGCCTCGGTCCCGCGACCGAAGCGATCATCGCCGGTAATTACGGTCTGGTCCCGTTTGCCGCGCTCGAAGACCTGACAATCAACGAACCGGTTGATCTGCGCGATACGATCTGGGTTCAGGCCGAGTTTGGCATGGCTCAGGGCGCGCGCGTCGCAGGTTTCATCCCGGCACGGTATCCAGGCAGTGAAAAGGCCGATGACCCCGCGATCATCCGCGGGGTTTCTACCGCATGGACCGGCGATGATGAGAACGGTTATTGCCTCGGCCACCGGCTCTTTGCGTTCTCGGACGGATCGGAAATTCCCTTGCAGCAATTGCGCAAAGTCGAGTTCCGCAGCGCCTGAATATGCCGGCCAAAATCCGCCTCACCCCGACTTTGTTCGACAAGCTCGTGTCGGGCAATGATTTCGGCGGACTGTCCGATGAAGACTCGATGCCGACCGTGGCGCGCGAAGACTTTCGAAATTTCGCAGTCGCCAATGTCGAACGGTTCACTGAGAAGTCGCTGAGATCGTCGATCAAGCGCGACCTTGTCTGGTTGCTCAACACGATCGCTTTTGAATCCGCGCAAGACTTGTCGGAGCATTCGCGCGTGCAGGAATCAGTGCTCAATTACGGCGTACGCGATTTTGCTGGGCGCTCGCAGGGTATCGCCTCTGAACGCGAACAGGCCAGAGCTATTCGCCGGGCAATCCGGCGGTTTGAACCTCGGCTCGATCCCAAGTCCCTGCGCGTCGAACCGCAAGGGCGGGCCGACAGTCCCGGTAAGGTCAGCTTTCTGATCGAAGGCGAGATCCTGGGCGGGCCTCAGCTTATGCCGATCCGGCTCAAAACCGATGTCGATCTTGAAAGCCTGACAGTCGAGGTGCGCGAGTAATGGATCCTCGCCTGATCGACTTCTATGAGGCCGAGCTCGAATATTTGCGGGCGCAATCGCTCGAATTCGCGGAAACTCACGAAACCGTTGCGACACGGTTGGGCTTGAACAGCACCGACCGCGATCCGTATGTCGAGCGGCTACTGGAAGGTGTGGCGTTCCTGTCGAGCCGCGTTCACCTCAAGATCAACGACCAGTTTCCCGAGTTTACGCAGCATCTGCTGCAAGCGGTGCAGCCGCATTATCTTGCGCCCACCCCTTCGATCTGTGTCGCGGCGTTCGAACCTACGCCGGGCGACCCCGGTCTGGTCAAAGGCCACACAGTGCCGCGCCGCACCCGGTTGACCGCGGAACCTCCCGGCAGCTCGAACACACCGGTATTCTTTGAAACCGGTCATGAAGTGACCCTTTGGCCGATCAAACTGACCGGCGCAGAATATGTCGGCAGCCGCGCCGCCGCGTCGAAATTCGCGGCCAAGGCTGGTGTAAGAGCGCACGCAGCCCTTACTCTGCGATTCGAACCACAAGATGGTATCGATCTGACAACGGTCGAAGCCGATGAACTCGATATCTATATCGACGGTGGAGAGGGCGTTCCCAACGAGCTCTATCGCCAGATTGTCGGCGAAGCGATTGCGGTGGTGGCGCGCCCGTTAGATTCTGCCGGTGACGAATTCGCACTGCTCGATCTGCCGCAAGAGCATGGCTTTGGCGAGGATTGCGGCCTGTTGCCGTCCGACGGGCGCACCTTGTCCGCCTATCGCACACTGACTGAATACTTTGCATGTCCCGAGCGGTTCCGCTTCACCAAACTGCGTTCGCTGCGCAAGGCATTCGCCCTGTCGAAGAAAGCGGTCGAGGTCACGATCCTGTTCTCGCGCTCCTCCGATGTGCTCGTGCAATCGGTCAGTGAGCGGAATTTCAAGCTCTATGCCTCGCCCGCGATCAACCTGTTTGAAAAGCAGCTCAGCCGCATTCCCTACAGTGAGACCGAGCATGAGTTCAAAGTCGTCGCCGACCGCGATGGGCCGCTCGAATACGAGGTCTACAGGCTGCTCAAGGTCGAAGCATTCGACCGCGAAAATCAGGACCCACGTGAGGTTGCGCCGCTCTATGCGTTCGGGTCGCTGCTTTACGATTATCGCTCGGCCTTGTTCTACACCAACCGGATCCGCATGCGGCGCCTTTCCCGCAAAGAGCGGCGTTTGCGCGGGCGCGAAGACTATGTCGGGACCGACACGTTCATCTCGCTGACCAGTCCGGGCGATCCGTCGAGGCTGGAGAACATTCATGATCTGGCGCTTCGCGCTCTGGTTACAAATCGCGAACTGCCGATGGAGCTCAAATTCAGCGGCGACAGCCATCTGTCCGTGGCAGGCATCCCGGCGCGTGCGATCAAGGTCGTGCGCTCGCCCAGCGCGCCGCTCCCACCGCTTGGTATTGGCGATGCGGCCTGGCGGGTGATTGGGCATCTGACGCCCAACTACGCCACGCTTGTCGGCGAAGCCGGCAAAGATGGTGAGATCCTGCGCAATCACCTCGCACTGTATGGTCGTCCTGATGATCCCGTGATGCGGTCGCAGATCGACGGTATCGTCTCGGTGAAGGGTTCGCATGTGACCCGCCGTGTTCCAGGGCTAGGCCGCATGGCTCTCGCGCGCGGGCTAAAAATCGATATCGAACTCGATGATGCCGCCTTCGATCAGGCGCGCATGTTCCTGTTCACCGCCGTGGTGGAGCGGTTCCTGTCCGGCTTTGTGACTGTGAACTCCTTCACCGAAACCCATTTCCACACCAAGCTGCAGGGGGAAATTGCTGCATGGCCGCCGAGGATCGGCACCCGCGAGCCTATCTGACCTTTGCTCAGGAGGCGGCGAAAAAGCCGAAACGCTTCAGCCTGTTCGCGCTGGTGCGGGGCCTCGCCGCGCGCGCGCTGGACAAGCCGCCGGTTGGGCGCAGCAAGCTGCCCGATCAGGACATCGTTCGGTTGCGGCAGATCGCGCACACGCATTTTCCAGGGCCGACGCTTGGCGAGATCGAAATCAAGAATGGGCGCGCAGAAGCAGGTGGTTATTGGCTCGGTCTGACCGGCCCAATGTCGCCGCTTCCGCTGCACTTCACCGAATTCGCAGCCTATGAACGGAAATATGCGAAGGAACGCCCGTTCGGCGATTTTCTCGACATGCTGGCGAGTCGGTTCCTGCAATTGTTCTACCGGTCTTGGGCAGTCTCCCAGCCAGCAGTGCAGGCCGACCGTCCCGAACATGATCGTTTCGCGAGCTACGTCGATCGCCTGACAGGCGCGACCGAGGGTGCTGGTGAGCACAACTCTTTCCCGGCTGGGGCGAGGCTCCATTATGCTGCGCTATTTGCGTCGCGGCGTAGTGCGGGAGCGATCGAAGGCGGACTGCGCCATTTGCTTGGATTGCCCGTGACTTTGCGCGAATTCGTGCCCGTCAGGCAGGATATCGATCCATCCGATCAGACCCGGCTTGGTATGCAGCATTGCGGATTAGGTGAGGCGGTGCTTGGCGCCCGCGTCTACATGGTAACCGACAATTTCGAGGTGCAAATTACTGCCAGCGACATTGGCGAGTTCCGCCAATTGCAGCCCGATGGCGCGATGTTCCGCGTGGCTGCCGAAGCTCTTGATGCGCTTTCGCCTTCGCATCTTGAATGGGGCATCACCTTGGCCCTGCCGCAATCCAAGGTGGAACCTGCGCGTCTCAACGGGCAGGCGCGGCTTGGCTGGTCTTCGTGGGTGGGGACCGACACGGCAAAAGCTGCCAACGACGATTTACGAAAAGATGTGCATTTGCGCCGCTCAGCGATGAACTATCGCGCGGGCGGAGGACTTTAAGGGGTAATGCGATGACCGAGATTAGCCGTTCCGCGCTGTTTGGGCGCCTCAATCCGACCGCTTTGAAGGCTATCGAAAGCGCGACGGGTTTCTGCAAGATGCGCGGTAATCCGTATGTCGAGTTGGTACACTGGCTGCATATTCTGCTGCAGGATTCGCAGAACGATCTCGCTGCGATCCGCACCGCTTTCAATATCGACGACACGCAGTTGGCGCGCGATACGGTTCAGGCGCTCGATGCGCTGCCGCGCGGGGCAAGCGCGATCTCCGACTTCTCGCCGCAGATCGAAGAGGCGATTGAGAAGGGCTGGCTTTACGCTTCGCTGCAATTCGGCGCTGCCAAGGTACGCACCGGCCATTTGCTGTTCGGAATGCTCAAGACGCAAACGCTCAGTAACGCCTTGCAGAATATCAGCCTCGAGTTTCGCAAGGTCGAGGCCAACCGTTTGGCGGCGGATTTCGAACGGCTTACGAACGGCTCCACCGAGACTACGCAAGTGTCTGGCGGAACGAGCGAAGCCGGTGCAACGGCGGGTGAGCCGGGCGCGGGCACTCCCGGCGAGGGCGGTGCGCTGGCGCAGTTCTCTGTCGACCTCACCCAGCAGGCGCGTGACGGAAAGATCGAAACGATCATCGGCCGCGATGCAGAAGTCCGGCAAATCGTCGATATCCTGCTGCGTCGCCGTCAGAACAACCCGATCCTGGTCGGCGAAGCTGGGGTCGGAAAGACTGCTGTGGTCGAAGGATTCGCCAAACGGATCGCCGAAGGCGATGTGCCGCCATCTTTGCAGGGGGTCACTCTGCGCGCACTCGATATTGGGATGATGCAGGCGGGTGCGAGCGTGAAGGGCGAGTTCGAAAAACGCCTGCGCTCGGTGATCGACGAAGTCGAAGGCTCGGCCACCCCGATCATCCTGTTTATCGACGAGATTCACACGTTGGTTGGCGCTGGCGGTTCCGCCGGGACAGGCGATGCGGCCAACCTGCTCAAGCCGGCTTTGGCACGCGGCAACCTGCGCACGCTCGGCGCGACGACCTATGCCGAGTATCGCCAATATTTCGAGAAAGATCCGGCGCTGACGCGCCGGTTCCAGACTGTCGACATTGGTGAGCCGGACCGCGACAAAGCGATCCTGATGATCCGCTCGATCGCGCCGATGATGGAAGACCATCACCAGATTGTCGTGCTGGATGAAGCGGTTGATGCCTCTGTGACACTATCGCAGCGTTACGTTCCAGCGCGTCAATTGCCCGACAAGGCAGTTAGCTTGCTTGATACGGCGGCAGCGCGCGTTGCGGTGTCGCAGCATGCGACCCCGGCGCGGGTCGAGGACCGCGCGCGCAAACTCGAACTGCTTGAAGTGGAGCGCGAGGTCGTCGAGCGGGAGCGCGGCGCCCAATATCGCTCGGATGATCGGCATGAGAAGATTCTGGCTGAAATCGAGGAGGCGAAAGCCGCTTTGGAAGTGGCTCAGACCAAGTGGGATGCAGAAAAGGAGGCGCTCGCGAAAGTGGTTGAAGCCCGTCAGGCGCTGACCAAAGCGCGAGGCGTGGAGAGCACATCTGACCAAGCTGAGGATGGTCACAGCGAACCAGAAGAGGGCACAGCCGACACTGAGGCCGCGCAAGAGCCGGCGAACGAACCGACAAGCGAACCTGCTTTGCCGGAAGCGGAGTGCGAAGCCAATCTCGCTGCTGCGCTCGCCGATTTGGAAAAGGCGCAAGGCGACGATCCGATGGTGTTTGGTGTGGTGGATGCCGATGCGGTATCCGCCGTTGTTGCCGACTGGACCGGCATTCCCGTGGGCCGGATGGTCAAGGACGAGATCAGATCGACCCTCGACCTTGCCGATCGCATGAAGCAGCGTGTTATCGGTCAGGATCACGCGATGGATGCGATTGCCAAACGGATTCAGACCAGCCGCGCAAAGCTCGACAATCCCAACAAACCCGTCGGTGTGTTCATGCTGTGCGGTCCGTCGGGCGTCGGTAAGACCGAGACCGCCGTGGTCCTTTCCGAACTGCTGTTCGCAGGCGAGGAATCGATGATTACGATCAATATGAGTGAATTTCAGGAGGCGCATACCGTCTCGACACTCAAGGGCGCGCCCGCAGGGTACGTCGGGTACGGACAGGGCGGCGTGCTGACGGAAGCCGTGCGGCGCAGGCCGTATTCGGTCGTGCTGCTCGATGAAGTCGAGAAAGCGCACCCGGACGTCCACGAGATGTTCTTTCAGGTGTTCGACAAAGGCTTCATGAACGATGCCGAAGGTCGCTACATCGATTTCAAGAACACGCTGATCCTGCTCACCAGCAATGTCGGCACCGATCTGATCATGGATATGGCGGCTGACCCGGAACTGGCTCCTGAGCCAGAAGCGATGGCGACCGCACTACGTCCCGAATTGCTCAAGGTGTTCCCACCAGCGTTGATCGGACGCACTGTGCAGCAGGCGTTCTTCCCGCTGGACAAGGACATGCTGGGCAAGATCGTCGACCTGCAACTGGGCCGTATCAAGAAGCGGATTGCAGGCAATCACAAGATCGAAATGGTCTATGGCCAGGACGTGATCGACCTGATCGTGTCACGCTGCAACGACGCCGATTCCGGTGGCCGGATGATCGACAACATTCTCACCAACACAATGCTGCCGGAAATGTCGGTCCAACTGCTCGAAAAGCAGATGGATGGGCTGGAAGTCACTAAAATCGAAGTGAAGGCCGGAGATGCCGGTTTCGAGTATGAGTTCGGCTAGCTCCTGAAGAGGCTGGTTCCCTGACCACACCAGTGAATGAGCCGAGAACCTGGAGCGAATGTGATCCGGCCAATCGGGTCATCGGCCCCGAATTCCGCCCGCCCGTGGTCGCGAAATGCCACACGGCGGTTGGCGCGGGAGCCGTGACGCCAGCACGATGAATGAAGACTTCCGCGTTGGGGAAGTTGTCCCCACGCACCAGCCCGCCATAGACAAGGTTGTTGCCGACCAAGGTGACGCTGAAATCGATGAAGGTGTCGATATCCGGTGCGGCTGGAATTAGCGGCAAGGCCCCTGCCGTTTGCACTGTGAACTTGAGCTCGCGCGATGTGTGCACCAGTTTGGTGACTTCGCAGCTTGTGTCGCCCGTCTTTTGGCGACTGGGCCAGCGTACGTGATAGGATACGCCTGAGCTGCCAACGCCCTCTGCGGTTCCAGCTATCGGATCAAATTCGACGACGCCTCGGGTTCTTGCGGTTCCTTCATAGTCAGGCACCGACCTGCCATCGCCGTGAAATCCGCCTCCGAACGAATTGAATGGTGCGTACCGGCGAAAGTCTAGAACCCAGCTCATCGTGATCTCCCCAAGTGCGCCAACTTGCTATCAGAGAACGGGGTTATTTCAATCGTAGTAGTCGAGTGTTTCGGAGGACCGCAAAGATAGTGCGAAAAGTTCGTTGTTATTCATCCGAGCGACGAAAGAACGAGCAACTGGGGGTGTTTAGAAACTAACCCCAGCCCGCACATTGATCTGCGGTCCGTCCGGATCACTGCGTTCGCCGCTTCCACCCAGTGGAAACGCGCTTTCGACTTCGAAATCGAACACGCCCCAGCGTCCGCGCACACCCGGACCAGCTGAGAACAGCGAGCCTTCGCCAAAGTTCTGATCGATGTCGGACACATAGCCGCCGTCGATGAAGCTGTAGAGCTGGAGGAAATTGAGCGGCAGATCCTCGGTGTTCACCCGGTAGCGCAATTCGGCAAGGCCAGAGATTCCCTCGTCGCCGAGCACTTCGGCAAAATCGTAGCCGCGCACGCGGTACGCCCCGCCAAGCGAGAGCTCTTCGCTCGCCAGCAGCGGTCGATCCGCGAGTTGCCCGGCTGCGGAAAGGTAGACGTCAAGGCGTTTGACGACTGGGATGCGCGTGTCCGCGTTGAAGCGGAATTTGGTGAAGACACCGTCCCCGTCGCGGCGCGATGCGCTTGGATCGCCCAGGCGCGTTGCGCCGAGAATACCGAGGCCGCGCTCGACTGAAAGGCCGGTGCGAATGAATCCGCCGCCTGCCAATGCAAATCGAGTGCGCAAACCGGCTGATGCGGTGACCAGCGTGTCGTCGCGAAGTAAAGTGCCGAGCTCGTCCTGCTTGATCGAGATGTAGGCGACCTCGCCTTCGGCCCACAGGCTGCTTTTCTTCGTGCGTAGTAGCGGCGCGGTGATGCTGGCATTCGCGCGCACAGTGTCGCCGCTGATATCCGATCCGTCGAGAGAACCACCCGGTGCGGTCCCTCCCAAGGCGCCGCTGACGCGGGCAGTCACTCCGCCATCGGTCACTTGTGTTTCGTAGGAACCCGATACGAACAGCAGCTCATCCAGATCCACTGGATTGATGCGAACCGATGTTCGAAGCTCGTCGGAAGAAGCGAGAAGCCCGAAAACCCTCGTGGAGGCGTTTACGCGGATCGGGCCAAAGGTCTCGGTCCCGTAATTGTCCGCCGCAATCCGTCCGCGATTGTCGCGTTCGCCAAGCTTGACCACCAGAATCGAACGTCCGTCGTCACGATTCAACTTCGCACCGCGGAGGATCACGCCGGGAATGTCGGAGACCCTCAGCAAGGTGCTCTCAAGATCATTGCGGCGCGCAGGCCGCCCGATCAGATCATTCAGCATGGCCTGAGCCTGAGCGTTGGCCACGCCATCGATCTCAATTCCGTCGATCCGACCTTCGTCGATCGCGACCTCAATTATACCCATCGCGGCGGCATCTTCATCGATTGAGGTGCGCGCGTAAGGATACCCGGCTTCACGGGCCAGTTCGGCCAGTTCGTCAGTCAGCCGGTCGAGCACTTCATCGGTGAGTGGTTCGCCAAAAAACTGTTCAACCACCGCTTGATATCGCGCGTCTTCGATTGCTTCATTGCCGCGGATAACAACCGCACCAATCTGATCGGTATTGTCGCTTTCACCGCTGTCGAAGCGCCCATCGGGTTCCACTGTCAGAACATTGGCGAAAGCAATCCGCGGTCCCGCTGATCTCTCCTGCGCATGGGCAGCGTGCATGGGAATGCACACGGCAGCGCCCGCCATCAGCGTGCAGATCAGTGGAAGTCTGGTCCCCATAGCGGGCCGCGAGTAACCAGCCGCGCCTAAGAAATCCTTACGTTGGGGGTCATTTTAACATTCTGGAAAGCAGTCGTTTTCACCACTCATTGATCCATGCCTGCGATAAGCGAGAGGGTATAGATAGACGAACTTCGATTTGGATTACCTATGATTGCACATGCCAAGAAATCGCTAGCACTGGCGGCTTTGCTCGCCAGCACCAGCGCCCTTGCGGCCGCGCCCGATTGGCGCGTTTCGGAAGTAAGCGGCAGTGTGACCGTGAATCGCGGCGGCAAGGTGCTGTCCGTGCGGCAGGATTCGACACTGCGCCCCGGCGATGTGATCCGGACAGGCAGCAAGGGCCGTGCGGTTCTGGTGCGCGGCAAGGAATTCGTCGTGGTGTCTCCGGGTGCTCAGCTCAAGGTTGCCGTTCCTGAGGAATCCGGACCGGTCGTTCAGTTCTTCCAGTATCTCGGCAATGCGCTGTTCAAGATCGAAAAGAAATCGACCCCGCATTTCGGTGTCAAAACCCCGTATCTCGCCGCCGTCGTCAAAGGCACGACCTTTAACGTCTCAGTCGGCGCGGATCGCTCCAGCGTTCAGGTGACGGAAGGGGCAGTCGAAGTCGCAACCGGCGATGATCTCGAAGCGGCTCTGATTACTCCGGGTCTGATAGGCTTCGTCGATGCCGATGACGCAGGCGAGCTGATGGTGATTGCTGGCAGCCGCTCGGGCGAGGACCTTTCCGGTGCTGTGGTGCGCGGGACACCTGAATTTTTGAACACGCCGCCTCAGGCGCGAAATGGTTTGGGTGATACGGACGGAGCTCCTGGAGCGTCGGGAATGACGCCGGCTGCAGGGCAGTCCAACCGTGTGCTAGGCCAGAACCCCGCACTCGCAAGTGCGGGCCAGCAGCTGGCTCTCAACCTGATGGATGATGACGTGTCTGGCGGAGCTTCGGCTGGTGAGATCGAACAGAGCGCGACCGTTCTTGACCAGGATCAGCCTGACGCACTTTTTGACGATGCTGGCGAAAGCAGCACTGATAGCGACGAAACGCAGGCAGTCGCGGCCGTTCCTGAGCCAGTGACAGAACTGGATGACAGCAGTCAGGAAGATGAGGTCGCGCCAGAACCAGAACCAGAACCGGAACCAGAACCTGTCGTACCAGAAGTCGCCGATGATCAGGGCGCAGGAAGCGGTCCAACAGGCAATGACGAACAAGATGGAAGCGGCGTCGAAGAGGATATCGACGACGGCAGCTCTGGCGAAGTGGCGACGCTCGATGTGTCCCCTGACCAAACCGACGATCTTGGCGACGGCAATAATGGTCATGGCAATGACGCCGATGGCGGTGACGACAGCAATCCGGGCCAAGGCAATGGCAACGGCAATGGCAACGGTAATGGCGGCGGCACCACCGGGAATGATGAGCTCGATGGAAGTGGCGTAGAGGTTGATATTAGCGACGGAGGATCGGCCCAAGTCGTACAGGTCGACGTAAATCAAAGTGCATTTGGTCCGGGAGGATTTGGCGGCAGTGACAGCAACGGCAACAGTGGTGATGACGCTGTAGTCGACGCCGACGTCGATATCGATGTGGGTCTTGGCACCGATGACGGTCAGGATGATGGTAATAACGGCCATGGCAACGATCCGGACGGGACGGATGACAGCAATCCGGGGAATGGCACCGGCAATGGCCATGGAAATGGCAGTTCCGCGGGCGACGAACGCGACGGAAGCGGCGTTGAAGAAGACATCGATTCTGGCAGCTCAGATGACGCGATAGACGTCGGCATCGACGACGGGAACGCGGACGGCGATGATGCCGGCGGGCAAGGTGGCAATGGCGGAATCTGCCTTGGCAATTTCTGTTTCGATCTGCGCGGCGATGAAGACGAAGATGGCCGCGACGAGAATGACGATGGTGATGGCCGCGCGTGCGGGCGCATCCTTTGTGTTGAAGGGCCCGGCATCGACGAGGACGATGGCGACGACGGCGAAGATGGTACCGAAGACGAAGATGATATCGACATCGGTGATGACTTAGACCTCGACCTCGACGATGATGATGATGGCAACAACGGCCATGGCAACGATGACGACGACGACGATGACAGCAACCCGGGCAAGGGTAATGGCAAAGGTCGCGGCAACGGCAACGGTCACGGGGGTGACGACGATTGAACCGTAGTGGGAATGATGGATAAGCGTGTGCAGAGCTCCGACTGTCGCTGTTCTTCAAATCGCAAACGGCCCGGTAACCCTTTCCAGTCATAGTGCGCTGTTCTTGGGCGAGATTTCTCGCGCAGCAGGAGACGGGCAGTGTGGCTGACGCGAATTTCGCGTGAGAATCGTGATGCACAGATTGGCGCCGCAGCATTTGCGGCTGCCTGCATCGTCGCGCTTGCCATGGTCATTTCGGGCTTCGCGCACTTCCTTGAGCAGAGCCTCCATGATGGCCGCGATCAAATGCGGCTCTCCCCTGCGTCCGGTGACATTGCGATTGTCGAGATCGACGGGCGTTCGCTAGAGGCGCTCGATCAATGGCCCTGGCCGCGCGGTCACTACGCTTCGGCAATCACTGAACTCGATCGACTGGGCGCGGCACAGATTGCCTTCGATGTCGATTTTTCCGCGAATTCGTCGATTGAGGAAGATGGGAAGCTCGCGAAGGCGTTTGCCGCGATCAGTCAGCCTGCGATCCTGCCGACTTTCCGGCAGACCAATGAAGCCGGCGGCAGTCAAACCATCACCGAAACGCTGCCGATCCCGAAGTTCCGTGAGCACACCTTTGTCGCATCGGTGAATGTCGCTCCTTCCGCCAATGGCAGGATCACGCTCTATCCTCACGGCACGACCACGAATGGCACCGCCCGTCCGTCGCTGGCGAATATGCTGGCCAAGACCAGCGGCGAGGTCGATCAGTCTTTCAGAGTCGATCAGGCGATCGACATTTACTCCATCCCGCGCATCTCGTTCGTCGATCTTGTCGAAGGCCGCGTTCCGCGTTCCGCGATCGCTGGTAAGCGGGTTGTGATCGGGGCCACCGCCATTGAGCTGTTCGATCGCTATCCCACTGCGCTTTTCGGCGTTCAGCCCGGTGTAGTGATCCAGGTTCAAGCGGCCGAGACGCTGCTCCAAGGCCGGGCGAGAGGCGGAACAGGTCAATTGATGCCGCTGATCGCCGTTGCGCTGGTATTGGGAGCATTCCTGTGGCGCCGCGGGCGTTCGGGCAAGGGAGCGGCCAAAGGCACTGCCGTGGCAGCCGTCCTGGCTGTTTCGCTTGTCGCTTTGGCGTTGGCATTTGATCAAGCGGCGCTGCCATATGTTCCATTGACCGGCGCTTTGGCATTTCTGATCACCTATTTCGCTGCGCGCAGAGCAATCAAGGCGGGTGTGAGCTTGCAGGCGGAGCGTTTGACCGACACCGCATCACAGCTTCCTAATCGTACGGCCATGCAGATTGGCCTGAAGCGCCGAGAAAACACCATGATCGCTGTGGCGCGAGTGGCAGATTTTGGCGAAGTACTGACTGCGCTCGGCATTTCGCATGTCGCCGAACTCGACCGTGCTATCGCAAGGCGGCTTCGTTTGATGTCGGGCGTGGCGGAAGTCTACCGGCTGGAGAATGGCCTATTTGGCTGGTTCATGCCTGACGAACACGCCTCCGATCTGGATGACGCGTTTGCGGCTGCCCGATCATTGTTCACCGCACCATTCGAAATCGCAGGTGAACGGCTGCGCCTCGGGGTTCATTTTGGCAATGCGACCGACTCGATCGACAATGCCGAGGCAGCGTCGGAAATGGCCCGCAAGCGCGGGCTGAGCTGGTCTTCGAACGCGCGCGGGCTTCACGAAGAAACGCAGTTCCGCCAACGCCTGCTAGGTGAGCTTGACGATGCGCTGAGCAACGGCGCAATTTCGGTCGTGTTTCAGCCCAAACTGCAACTGTCCGACCAAACCATCTCCGCCGGCGAATGTTTGGTGCGCTGGAACAGCCCTCAATTGGGTCAGATTTCTCCAGCGGACTTTATTCCGATCCTCGAAGAGAAGGGCAGGATTTTCGATCTGACTCTCTTCGTTCTGCGAGAAGCATTGCGGTGCCGAGATGACGCCAGAGATTCGGGGCAGGCCTTGAACCTTGCTGTCAATGTGTCGGCGCAGTTGCTTTCGGATGATGAGTTCATCCAGACCGCGTCAGCGATCCTGAAAGACAACGGTGCGCCCGAAAATGGCGGAATAACGCTTGAGATCACTGAGAGCGCGCCGCTGGTCGATTCCGTTTCCGCGCGGTCGGCGCTCGAAGCCCTGTCTGCCGCTGGCGCGCGAATTTCGATCGACGACTACGGAACCGGACAGGCCTCGCTCAACTACCTTCAGGATTTCCCCGCGCAGGAAATCAAGCTGGATCAGAGCTTTGTTCGCAATCTGGTCGCCGACCGCAAGGATCGCATCATGGTCCAGTCGACCATCGAGCTCGCCCACGCGCTTGGGTTCGATATCGTCGCCGAGGGCGTGGAAGATGCAGAAGTGCTGCAATCGCTCGCGCAGCTTGGGTGCGACTACGCGCAGGGCTGGGAGATTGGCAAACCGGTCGACTGGACCGAATTCTCGGCAATGCTCGGCGACAGAAAAGCCATGCAAGCGGCTGCTTGATCCCGTCACTACGTCAATTCAAGCGAACCGGTTGATCAGGTTCTCAAGATACTCCTGGCGACCGGAAATGGGCCTAGGTTCCAGGTTGTTTTCCAGAGCGTAGTCCGCAGCCTGATCAAGAGCCAGCTCACCGCTGAGCACCTTCGCACCGAAATCGCCTTTCCAACCGGCGTAGCGTTGCTCGACAAAGCCACCAAGTTCGCCATCTTCGATCATGCTGGCTGCAGCCAGCAGAGCTTTTGCCATCACATCGACGCCGCCGATATGCGCAAAGAACAAGTCTTCAGCATCGATCGACTGGCGGCGAACCTTCGCATCGAAGTTGAAGCCGCCTGTCTCGAAGCCTCCGCCCTTGAGCAATTCGTAGATTGCCAGGGTCATCTCGGGGACGCTGTTCGGAAACTGATCGGTGTCCCAACCATTTTGCGGGTCACCGCGATTGATGTCGATCGAACCCATAATGCCCAACGCGTTCGCTGTGGCGATTTCGTGCTCGAAACTGTTGCCTGCCAAGGTTGCGTGATTGGCCTCGATATTGACCTTCACTTCGTTCTCGAGCCCGTATTTTTTCAGGAAGCCGTAAACGGTCGCAGTGTCCCGGTCATACTGATGCTTCGTGGGTTCGTGGGGTTTGGGCTCAATCAGGATTGCCCCTTCGAAACCGATCTTGTGCTTGTGTTCGACAACCATGTTCATGAACCGGCCAAGCTGATCGAGTTCCTGTCCGATATCGGTGTTCAGGATCGTGTCGTAGCCTTCGCGTCCACCCCAAAGCACGTAGTTTGCGCCACCCAAGCGATTGGTGACTTCCATCATTGATCGGACCTGATGTGCAGCCCATGCGAAAACATCGGGATTGGGATTGGTGGCAGCGCCTGCTGCATAACGCGGATGGCTGAACAGGTTGGCTGTGCCCCAGAGCAATTGCACCCCGGTCTGCTCGATCTTTTCGGCCATCTTGTCGGCAATTGCATCGAGCTCGCGCGAATAACCGGCAATGTCCTCATAATCGGCGATCGCGTCCACGTCGTGGAAACAGAAGAATGGCGCGCTCAGCTTGGCGAACATATCGAACGCGGCGTCGAGCTTGATCTGTGCGAGGTCCGGCGTGACCGGATCGCCGGGCTTCCATGGCCGGTCGAACGTGCCCGCGCCGAAGATATCGTGGCCGGGCCACGCGAATGTGTGCCAGTAACATACCGCCCAGCGCAGATGGTCGCGCATCGATTTGCCCAAGACCACGCGGTCCGCGTCATAATATCGATAGGCTAGCGGATTGGTGCTGTCGGGCCCTTCATAGGCAATGGCGGGAAGGTCGGCGAAATAGCCCATCAGATGTCTCCGAAACTGGATTTGAGTGTTGGATAGAGCGAGCGGAACAGCGCCAACCGCTGCTCATCATTCGATTGCGGAGTGACCTCAGCGAGAATGTCCGGCTGAGTGCAAACCTCAGCGACGGGTTCCTGATCGACGGCCAGGCGGGCCAGCCGCGCGGCGCCACTCGCCGGGCCGACGCTTGACCCATCGCGGTAGATCAGCGGGATTTGCAGAACGTCCGCAAGGATTTGCGCCCAATATTCCGAGCGAGCGCCGCCGCCGATGACTGACAATTCGGCAGGTCGGGACGTCATTGTGTCAAGCCCGTCTCGCAGGCCGAATGCCACGCCTTCGAGCACCGATCTGACCAATTCTGCCGGACCGGTACCGTGTGTGAGATTGAAGAACGTGCCTTTTGCCGTTGGATCGTTGTGCGGCGTGCGTTCGCCCGAAAGATAGGGGAGGAAGATTGGCAGATCGGACCGGGCGACTTCGCTCGATTCAGCTGCCGCTAGAGCGCTCGCGACATCTTCGAAACCCGTCAGCCGGGAGACCCAATCGAGACATGCCGCCGCCGAAAGCATAACGCTCATTGTATGCCAGCGGCCGGGCAATGCGTGGCAAAAGGCGTGAACCCCGCGTGCGGGATCGGGTTCGAACTGCTTGCCCGCTGCGAAAACGACACCTGAAGTTCCGAGGCTGAGAAACGCCTCGCCTGGCTCTGTCACGCCTGCGCCAATGGCACCGGCGGCCTGATCTCCGCCCCCTCCGGCGACGGCGACTATGGGAAGCCCCAGCTCATCGGCAATGCTTTGACGAAGCATGCCGGAAGTCTCGGAGCCTTCACCAAGACTGGGCATGTGGCTCTCGTCGAGCCCCACTGCGTCAAGCATTTCGGGCGACCAGCGGCGATGCGCAATGTCGAGCCACAGCGTGCCCGACGCATCCGACATATCGCTGACCTTGTCGCCGGTCAGGATCAGGCGGATGTAATCCTTGGGCAGAAGCACTTTCCGGACTGACGCAAAGACCTGCGGTTCATTGTCTCGCAGCCACGCCAGTTTCGGTGCCGTAAAGCCCGGCATAGCGAGGTTGCCGGTCTGTTTGCGAGCCAGCGCGTCAAGCCGTGTCCCTTGCGCTGCGCTGCGCCCGTCGTTCCACAGGATCGCGGGCCGCAGCACCTCGTCACTTGCGCTGAGCACCACTGCGCCATGCATCTGCCCGGATAGGCCGAGCCCCCGAATTCCAGCTCGAAGATCGGCTGGCAGCGCCAAGATGGAAGCCTTGGTCGCATCCCACCAAACGGCCGGATCCTGTTCGGACCAGAGTGGGTGCGGCCTCTGCACGGACAGCGGCTCGACGCTTTGGGCCAGGACGGAACCGATTTCACCGAGAATGACGCTCTTTACGCCCGACGTGCCGATATCGATGCCCAGCCACATCAGACAGTCTCCTTTAGCATGAAGGAGCATTCGACCGAGAAGCTCTCACCCGGCTCGAGCATTTGCAGTCCGGTCTCTTCTCGGCCCAGCGGGCTGTTGATCGCGTCCGGGATGTGGCTGACTGGCTCAACACAAAGGAAGTCTGCGCCAGGCGGTGTGTAGACATGTGTGAAGGGTAGGTTTGCGCTTGGTCTCATCGTCAGGACGTGGCCCGGCCATGCCAATTGAATGGATTGGCTGCCGCCAGTGAAGCAATTGTCGAAACCTTGATCGGCAAACCATTCTGGTTGCCGGTCTAGCAGGCGGTGTTGAGCGGGCAGACGATCAGGTCCCGTTTGCCAATAGCCGTCGAAGGCGCCGCTCAGAGTCGCTCTCTCCCGCGGGAAGTACGGGTGCAACCCCAGACCCGCGGGCATTGGCACTTTGTCGGTATTGGTGAGCGTGAGCGTGTGTGAATAGCCATTCTCCAGCAGCTGGATGTGCTGCTCACTTGAGAATGTCCATGGCCAAATGGACCCATCATGGGCGAGCCCCAACGTAGCTGCATCTTGTCCCGATTGTTTGACCGACCACGGGCTGACCCAGCCAAGGCCGTGGATTGCATGGTGTGGATCGACGCCCTTCTGGGACATCGGGATCGTCCTGATCTCTCCCGTTCGCGACACACGACCATCCGCAATGCGATTGCAGAATGGCACAAGCGGAAAGCACGCCAGATCAGTCGGGTGATCCCCGCCTGCATGCGGGCGGAACACATCAATGCCGCGCCACAGGAAAGAGGTTACGCCGCCACCTTTCCACGGATCGAGGGTGATCTCCAAATCGTCTGAGGTCAGCCTCAACACACGTTCAGCCCTCCATCGCCTCAAGCTCGCGCCCGGCGGTCTCACGCACCATCTTGGCGACAAAGAACACCGAGATGACCGCCGCCGCGGCGTAGAATCCATAGGTTACTGGCAGGCCGATATTCGTGAGCAGCCAAGGAAAGCTCATGATGATCAGGAAGTTGGCGGTCCATTGCGCAAATCCCGATACGGCGAGACCAGAACCGCGAATCTGGTTGGGGAACATCTCCCCCAGCATGACCCACATCACCGGTCCCCAACTGAAATTGAACGCGACGACATAGGCATTGGCGGCGATCAGCGCGGCAATGCCTGCTCCATCGGAAAGGACCAATTCGCCATCGACAAGCGAGCCAGACGCGAACGCGAATGCCATCACGGTGAGCCCGATCGCCATCCCGACCGATCCGATCAATAAGAGCGGCTTGCGCCCAATGCGGTCGATCAGGGCGATCGCGGCGAACACGGCACCGATCGACAAAGCACCGGACAGCACATTGATCTTGAGCGCGTCATTCTCGGTAAAGCCAACCGCTTGCCAGAGCACCGCTCCGTAATAAAAGACAATGTTGATCCCAACGAGCTGCTGGAAGGTTGCAAGCCCGATGCCGACCCATACGATTGTCCGGATGCGCCCCGTTTGGGTGGAAACAAGGTCAGACAATCGCGGCTGATGATCGCCCGCGAGGCTTTCACGAATTTCCTGGAGTTTCGCAGGGACCTGACTTTCGCCAAGCAGTTTGGCCAGAACGGATTGGGCTTCCTTTTCGCGTCTTTTGGCCACCAGGTAGCGCGGGCTTTCCGGGATAAAGAACAAGAGCACCAGAAACAGGGTCGCGGGAACAAGTTCGGCCCAGAACATCCAGCGCCATGCCTCGAACCCGCCCCAGATTTGCGCGCGGCTTCCTCCTGCCATTTCGGCAAGTAGGTAGTTCGACAGGAATGCCGCTGTGAGCCCGACAATGATCATCACCTGCTGGATCGACGACAAGCGACCACGCCGGTCAGCTGGTGCGACCTCCGAAATGTAGGCGGGTGCAATCACACTCGCCGCGCCGACGGCCAGACCGCCGAGGATGCGCGCTATGACAAAGACAGTCGCATCACCAGCAACGCCCGATCCCCATGCCGAGATGATGAACAAGACAGCGGCGATCAGCAGAACGCTGCGGCGTCCAATCATGTCGGACAATCGCCCTGCAATGAAGGCGCCGACCGCGCAGCCGAGCAGCATCGAGGCAACATTGAAGCCGGTGCCGACAGAGGTGGAGTCGAATGCTTCCTGAAGCCCGTCGACGGTCCCGTTGATGACCCCGCTATCGAATCCGAAAAGGAAACCGCCAAGAGTGGCGACCGACACGATTATGCCGATGAAGCGAATATTTTCCGTCCGTTCCCCGCCCATTCGAATTCTCTCCCTGAACCAATGCGAGAGCGAATGTTAGCGGTAACTTTCAAAATAGCCAGATCAATCTGACATCGTGCATGGACCGGAGGATTCTCGCTCAATCAGAGTGCAGGGATGCACCCGTGCAATCGAGCCGGAACTGTCGCCATCGGCGCGAGTGTCGACCTTCGCAAGGACTAGATCGAAGGCGGCAGCTGCCATCTCGCTAACCGGTTGATCAACGGTTGTTAGTTCGGGCCAAACCGAAATTGCAGAAGGGCTGTTGTCAAAGCCGACTACGCTGAGATCGCCGGGTACAATCAAGCCGTGTCGATGCGCTACGCCAATAGCAGCTGCGGCCATATCGTCGTTGCTTGCAAAGATCGCGCTGGGGCGGTTTTGCAGTTGAAATAGGCGCTCGGCCGCACCGACTCCGGATCGATATGTGAATTCGCCATCAACCACTAGTTCGTCGCTAACCGGATGGCCGGCCTCGGCCATGCGTTCGCGGAACCCTTCTTCCCGCAGCGTGCTTGAAACCTGATCCCTTGGTCCGCGTATGAAGCCGATCCGGCGATGACCCAAATCGAGCAGGTGCTGGGTCATGGTCGCCGCTGCTGCCCTGTCATCTATGTTGATATCCATAGGCTTACGAGCATCACTGCCGTTTGCGACGGTCGCCACCGGAATATCGAGTTCCTCGAATACGGACAAGATTTCGCGCGAGCCGGATGTTGGCGGCGGAAGTATCACCCCAGCGATCTTTGCTTTGGCCAGACGTAGCGCAGAGGCGACATACTCCGCTGCGGTGTCCTCGGCGCAAATATCGACGATCAGGTGATTGTCTGACCGTTTCGCTGCTCCTAGCGCTCCTTGCAGGAATCGCCCGAGATAACTGTCCGAAGGATTTGCATAGATCAGGCCGATATGGATATCGAAACCTTTGGCGAGGCGTCTGGCTGACGGGTTTGGCTGGTAATTGAGGGCCTTCACGGCGCGGAGCACTTTTTCACGCGTGCCCTCGCGGACTCCCTCCTCACGGTTCATGACCCGCGACACTGTCATCGCCGAAACGCCGGCCTGACGAGCCACGTCACCGATCGTAACCGCTTGCTGTGTGCGCCGCTTTGCCCGTGCCATCCTCGCCCTCTTTTTCGAGGCCTACTCCGCTAGCTCAGCCATTGCAATGGCATGACACAGTCACATGGTAGCGCTACCAAAACGGAGTCGAAGAAGGAGGCGGCTGGTGCATACATCTTGACCGCTGACGGTAACGACCGGGATAGGAAGTCAACCGAAGTCACGCTCGACAAGGACTGACGTTGGCTACTTCTTTCGCTTCCGCATTCTTGGCAGCAGGAACAGGTAGATGCCTGTGCCCCACATGATGATCAGCAGCACCCCGGTGGGCAGGAACAGGTAGAGCTTCACCTCGTCCGAGAAGAACGACCCGTCATGGATGCTTTCGATCAGGTCGGACCGGCGATAGGCGACGTTGAGCACTTCGGCGGTACTGGTGTCGACCTGGACCTCCCATCCTGAATGTCCGCGCAGTTTGGCCACACCCTTGTCCACGCGCAGATCGATCCGATCGATGTCTGACCATTCACTGATGCCGGCTTCGGGGTAGGCTCGGCTGGCGGCGATCATCTGCTCATAGGTCGCCGTTGGGATTTGCTCAGACACCGCGCCGCGCTCGGTCGAAGGCTGGATCCAGTCGATCTCCTTCTTGAGCATCAGGAATATGCCCGCGGCGAACATGATCCCCGCCGGCAGGAAGACCACGAGTGAAAGCCAGTAATGGACCTGGCGCAGCAGGCGCTTCCAGTTCATTCAGCGGGGATCTTGGCGCCCGGTACCCACGGCGCACCGGCTGCCTCCAACTCGGCCTCAAACGCAGGAACAGTGCTTTCGCTCAAGGTGCGCAGACGATCACGGATCGCCCCGAAATCGGCCTGTGCGTAGCCGAATTGGTCGCGGTGCGTTTGCGTCGGGCCATAGGTCGCCCCGAACAGCCCGGTCATGATGACGCCCAAGCGGCTGCGAACAGTCGGCTGAGTGCGTTCGAACAATTCGTTGCGCGCCTGATTGCCATTGAGCATCCCATCAAGCGCGAACACTTCACTGCGGATGGCTTGCAGGCGATTGTCGAGCGTGGTCGGATCGCCGCGAGTTGCTCGCGACGCTGCGATCTCAAGCAGTCCGACTTTCCGTTGAAGTTCGGAGAGGGTCAGGGCGGTCGCGGTGACTGAGCGATCGAATGCTGAAATTGCGGCCCAGAACTCGGCAGCGTCGGCTTGTGGTGGCAAAGCGCCATCGCGCAGCTGCTCAACCGTGAACGGTTGCGGCGCGACGAGCTCGGTTGTCTGACCACGCACCCGTTTCGACAGCGAAACGGTGTATTGCCCCGGGCTCGCGAGGAAACCGGCTGGTTCTTCGCCATCGGGGCCGAGCGGGCGGGCGGCAGTCGTGTCCGGGAAACGCAGGTCCCAATTGACCCGGTGGAAGCCCTTCTTGGCCGGTCCCTTGATCCGCCGAACAAGGTTTCCATCGGCATCGCGCACAGTCAGCCAGACTGTCGGCGCTGTTTCCTGAAGCTCGGCCGTCATCGCGTCGAAGCCCGGGAACGGCGTATCTGCCCCGTCTTTGACCAGAGGCTTCTCGCGCTCTTGCCTGATGTCCTTGAGCGATTTCACGTCTTCCGCGAGGTAGTAGGTGAAGTTCGCTCCAAATGGAGGATTGGGCGCGCGGTAATAGCCGTGCCCTTGCGAACCGCCTTCGTCGAAGGCCAGCGGGTGCTGCTCAATGTACCACCACGCCTTGCGGCCGGGGAACAGCATTGCCTCCTGATCGAGACTGGCTTCATTCAAAGTGCGCAGCGGCGAAATATCGTCGACGACGAAGAATCCGCGGCCAAAGCTGGCAGCGACCAGATCGTCCTCACGCCGCTGGATCGTCACATCGCGGAATGCGATTGTCGGCGCGTCGCCGCTCATCTTCACCCATTTGCGCCCGCCATCGAGCGTGAAATACAGCGCAAACTCGGTCGCGGCGAAGAGCAGGTTCGGGTTCTTGTGATCCTGCACCACGCGCCAGACGAGGTGGCGGTCGGGGATGTCGCCCGAGATGTCGGTCCAGCTGCGCCCGCGATTGGTGCTCTTGAGCAGGTACGGTTTGAAGTCGCCATATTTGTGATTATCGAGCGCGACATAGACGGTGTTCTCATCGAAAAGGTCGGCGCGAATGTCATTCACATAGGCGGTCGAAGGGACGCCCGGCAGAGAGCTCGCTTCGATCCTCCGCCAGTTGGTTCCCCCATCTTCGGTCACCTGGATCAAGCCATCGTCGGTGCCGACATAGAGCAAGTTCTCGTTGAGCGGGCTCTCGCCGATATTTGCGATCGTGTTGTACTGTGACATGGCGCGCAGGTCCCAGCCTGCGTCCCAGCTCCATTTGCGGCCTTGGATCGGCAATTGGAGACGGTCTTGATTGCGGGTCAGGTCCGGTGAGATCGCCCGCCAGCTGTCACCGCGATCATCCGAACGCCAGAGCCGCTGCGAGGCATGGTATATGCGTGTCGGTACATGCTGGCTGACAAGGATTGGGGCGTCCCAATTCCAGCGCGGGATATCATCGCCCGGCGCCGGTTGCGGTTGAATGTGGATCACTTCACCCGTGATGCGGTCGACCCGCGCGAGGTTCCCCTGCTGCCACTGCGCATACATGATGTTGGGATTGCCCGGCTCAGTCGCGGACTGGTGACCGTCGGCGAACAGAGTGATGAACCAGTCGTCATTGCGGATGCCGTGGCGGTTATCGGTTCGCGACGGGCCACCTTGCGAATTGTTGTCCTGCGTGCCGCCATAGACGAAGTAGAATGGCTCGGCGTCATCAACTGCGACCTTGTAGAATTGCGTAATCGGCAGGTTGTTGATGAAGCGCCAAGTTTTCGTGTGGTCATAGCTTTCGTAAAGTCCGCCGTCGGAGCCGAACAGGATGTACTCCGGATCGTCAGGGCGAAAGGCGATCGCGTGATCGTCCACGTGCTTGTATTCGTTGTTGAGGTCGGACCAGGTCGAGCCGCCATCATTGGAAATCTGGGTCGTGTTTGAGACCAGATAGATGCGGTCGAACGCATGCGGGCTGGCGTAGAGTTCCTGATAGTAATGCGGGCCGGTACCGCCGCTGACTGCGTCCGACATTTTCTCCCAGCTCGCGCCGCGATTGGTCGATTTCCACACTCCGCCTTCGCGCCGGTCGAGTTCGATCGCGGCGTAGATTACGTCGGGGCGCTGCGGCGAGATTGCCATGCCGATCTTGCCCATATTGCCTTTGGGCAGGCCAGTCTTCAGCTCGGTCCAGTTCTCGCCGCCGTCTTCCGACTTCCACAGCGAGGTTTCCGGACCGCCGCCGACATAAGCGGCAACGGTGCGGTGGCGCTGCCAGAGCGCAGCATATAGACGATCTGGATTGCGCGGATCGATCAGCAGGTCAGTCGCTCCGGTAAATTCGCCGGACGCGAGGACGTTCTCCCATGTCTCTCCGCCATCGGTGGTTTTATAGACCCCGCGCTCGCCGCCCGGAGACCAGAGCGGGCCCTGGGCAGCGACCCAGACCGTGTTGGGGTCTTCTGGGTGAACGATAATCTTTGAGATACGCTCGGAGGCTTCTAGGCCGGACTTCTGCCAGGTCTTCCCGCCATCGTTCGATTTGTAGATACCGTCGCCATAGCCGATGTGTCGGCCACCATGGTTCTCACCGGTGCCGACCCAGATGCGGTTAGGATCGGACGGATCGAGCCCGAGTGAGCCGATGGAATAGGAGCCTTGGCCCTCGAACAGCGAGGCCCAGGTCGTACCGGCATTTTCGGTCTTCCAGACACCGCCTGATCCGACCGCCACGTACCATGTCGCCGGATCGTCCTGCACAATCGCGATGTCGGCAATCCGGCCCGACATGAAGGCCGGACCGATATTGCGGAGATTGAAAGCCTCGAAGGTCTTGCTCGAGAGAGCCGGTTGATCCTCGCTTTCCTCTTCATCCGACTGCGCAATCGCCGCCGAGCTGAGACCAAGCGCGACCGCGCATCCGATCAACACCTTCATGATTTTCATCAACGCTACCCCTGTTTCGCGTTCAATCTCCGCAGTCTAGCACAACCGGCCCGGCGGCGAACTATTCGACGATGTCCATTTCGTCGATCAGAGCCTGCGCTCCGTCGACTTTATCCATCACCCACAGCATGTAGCGCGTGTCGACATGGATCGTGCGGGTTGTGCGGGGATCGAAATCCCAGTCCGAATTGACGCTTTCGAACGTGCCATCGAATAGCAATCCGACCAGTTCGGCGCGCGAATTGAGCGTGGCCGAACCGCTGTTGCCGCCGGTCGAGTCGAGATCCGAAAGGAAGTTGACCGGCACCGAACCGATACTGTCGAGCGCATAAGCGCCATAATCCTTGGCTTCGATCCGCTCGAGCAGTTTGTCGGGCGAATTGAAGGGGTCTTCGCCGGTGTCCTTGTCGGTGATCCCTTCAAGCGTAGTGAAGGGCAGGTATGCCATGCCATCGCGCGGACTGCCGCCAAGCACGCTGCCGAATGTAACCCGCAGTGTGCTGTTGGCATCGGGATAGGTCAGCGTGCCAGTCTCCCTCTGCCACTGCGTGATCGCCTCCATATAGGCTGGGCGCAGCGCGAGCGAGCGACCAGAACGCGTCTTGCTCTCGGTCTCAAGCTGGAACCCGTATTCGTACATTGCGACGGCGAGCTGCATGAACGGGTCTTCGCTCGCTTCCAGATCGGCGGTGGAGGCGTCCATCAACGCCAGCCGCGTCTCAGCATCGCCTAGCGTAGTGTCGGCGTAGAATCTGTCGACCAGCGCAGGCAGTTCTTCGGCTGTGGTTTCCGAAGTGAGACCGAGCGCCTGATCGAAAGCCACTACGCGCTCGCCCATCGGCTGCGCGATATAGCCGCTCAGGAACAGCACCCATTCCGCCTTGTCGACCGCTGGATCATAGCGCCGGTCAAGCGCCTGCAGACCCTGACGGAAAAACGTCATGTCGCGGTCCTGATATCCGGACTCGCGCTCAGCATTGGGCTTCTGCCGCTCTTTCGACAGGCGATAGAGGCGCCTCGCGGTTGAAAACAGCGAGGGCCGCGACACGTTGCGATACCAGAAGCTGGTGCGCGAGGCGGCGGCGCTTTCCTCAGACAGAGCAGCCAATTGCCCGATTGCCTCGCCAAAGCCCGCGCGCGCCGGGTCGGCCGCGATCCACTCACCCAATGCAGCTTCGCGCGCACGGCGGCGGTCGACCAGCCCGACCCGGCGCGCGCCATCGATCTGGCCGCGCAGGTTCTTTTCGAAATTGTTGAGACCGGCGAGGCGGCTTTCATACTTCACCCGGGCATCCGATCCCTCGGGCGCTGCGGTCTCGATCGTGACAATCCAATCGGTCAGCAGTGTCTGGAAGGTCGGATATGTCCAGTTGAATGTGTTCTCGACCTCAGCCAGCAAAGTGTAGCGGCTGGTCGAACCGGGATAGCCCGCGGCCATGACGAAATCGCCGTCGTCGAGCCCGCTGGCGCTCACCTTCAGGTGGTGCTCCGGCTCATACGGAACATTGGCTTCGTCGAAGTCCGCTGCCGAACCGTCGGGCGCAACATAGGCGCGGTAGAAGGCAAAATCGCCGGTGTGGCGTGGCCACTGCCAGTTATCGATATCGCCGCCATACTTTCCGATGGAATCTGCCGGCGCATAGACAATCCGCACGTCGCGCACTTCGAGCCGCTTCACGAGTTTATACTGCGCCCCGCCATAAAAGCTGGCGACCTGGCAGCGGTAGCCCGCCGTTTCCTCACATCCGGCGATGATGTCCTTGCGGCGCTGCTGCACCAGTTCGTAGCGCTCAAGCGCTTCCATTCCCTCGGTGCCTTCGCGAACTTGCCCGGTCACATCGGTGACTTCGGTGGTCACATAAATTCGCGATCCCGGTGCGGCGGGCAGTTCATCGCTTTTGGTGGCGGCAAGAAATCCGTCTTCGAGATAGTTGTTCTCAGCCGTCGAGTTGTACTGCACCGATCCGCGTGCGCAGTGATGGTTGGTGACCACCAGCCCCTCGGGTGAGACGAAGCTTGCCGAGCAACCGCCGAGCGAGACCACCGCGCCCATCGGGAAGCCGGTGAGATCCGCGAGTGCTTCGGGTTCAAGCTCCAGACCGGCTTCGCTGAGTTCGTCGCTGATCTCTTGAAGCTGATCGGGCGTGAACATCCCCTCCTTGGCCGAAAGCGGCGCCGCGAGCGACGCGGCGAGCAGGAGATTGATCGTGAAGAGCTTGGTCGGTGTCATCGTATTGGCCTTGTCTATTGCGGCGCTCGACCGGATGAGTCTCTGCGCCAATGAGATAATGTATCTTTATGCGAGTTGCGTCCAGTCAGTTGCTGGCTTGCTCAGCAGCGATCCCGCGTTTGGTGGTCAGGTAGGTGGCAAAACTGGCCAGCCAGTGACTGCCTGAATAATGCTCGTCAGAAACTGCCGCGACGCCGGTTTCGCGGTGGACCTCGGCTGACGCGAGCAGTGCGCCAATTCGTTGGTCACCCTCGGGAAGAGCCGACGCGATGCCTTCGAGCGCCCAGGCTCGCGACAGATTGACCCCGTCGAGATGCACCAGCTTGCCATCAGACGCATCGAGAACAACGCCCGGTTCCAGCCAGTCTCCGCTCCCGTCCGAAGGAATTTGCGGCAGGAATTCGCCGAGCCATGCAGCATATTCGTTTTGCGCCATCACGCGGCGCATCAAATCGGCTTCCATCAGGCAAGGTGAGAGAAAGTCTTCTCCCGACGGTTCGTAAGCGAGTGGGCAATTCACGTCACCGCGGTGGAACGCCAACGTCTTTTCGCGCAGCTCTGAAGCGAGTTCCTGATTGCCGACACCGTCAGCATAGTCGAGCATCAAGCCAAAGGCGAAAGCGGTTTGATTGTGCGTGCCCAAGCGGATTGGGTAAGATAGCTTCGGGAGCCAATCCCTGACCTGCGCGACGATCGCATCCTCCAGCGGTCGCAGGGTGTCGCGCCACTCAGTCAGCTCGGGATCGTCGCTCTCTTCTAACTCCAAAACGAGCTGTAGGTACCACGCGATGCCATAGGGACGCTCGAACGATCTTCGGCCCTCTGCTTCGTAATAGGCGAGCTCGGCAGCGAGATTTTCCTCGGTGAAGCTCTTTGCGAGTTTGGTCCGGATTTCGTCTGCCAGCACGCTGTCGGGCTGCGTGGTCAGCACCCGGCTCAGCAGCCAATGGCCGTGGACCGATGAATGCCAATCGAAGCAGCCATAGAACGCTGGTGTCAGCTCACTCGGCGCCTGCACGTCGTCGGCAGACTGCATAACGTGGCTGATCTTGTTGGGATATTCGCGGTGAACGCAATCAAGCGCGAGAACGGCGAAACGGTCGACGACGGTTTCCGGCGCGGGCCGGTCCGAAGGCGCGCTTTCGGTTGTTCCATCCTCTGAATTGGAGCACGCCGCCAGCAGCAATGCTGCCAGCCCAACACCCAGATGCTTCATGCGACACGTCCCTTTAGCGTTTGCAGCGGCGTAGAGGTTCAGCAAGGCTTGGCGCAAGTGCAACTTGCGAGCCACCGCTTCGATATTCCGCTTGTACGATCTGGCATATGCCCCCAATATTTGAGGATGTCCGAAGGATCGGGATCCCCCGAAACTGATCATTTACGCCGCGAAATGGCCGAGTATTTGCGCCGCGTCGCAGAGCGTGATCGTGACGCATTCGATGCGCTCTATGACCTCGCGTCAGGGAAACTATTCGGGATCGCGCTGCGTATTGTCGGCGATGCAGCGGCAGCTGAGGACGTAACCCAAGAGAGTTTCGTGAAGATCTGGCAGCGGGCAAACGACTATTCGACCGAACTCGGCAGCCCGCTCGCCTGGATGGGCACAATCGCGCGCAACACGGCGATTGATTGGTACCGCAAACACAACAAGGGCGAGACAACCAGCGATGCCGTATTGGAGAATGCCGCTGACACAGGCGCGCTCGCCGATGACTGGCTCGAAAGCGTGCAGGAAAGTGCGCGGATCAAGCACTGCATTGGCAAACTCGGCGAGGATCAGAAATCACTGATCCTCGATGCGTTCTTTGCTGGTTTCACCTACCTTCAATTGGCAACCAGGAAGGGTATTCCGCTCAACACCGTAAAGAGCCGGGTTCGCCGCGGGCTCAAGAATCTGCGAAAGTGCTTGGACGATGAGTGAGTTTCCTAACACTCCAGAGGAGCGCACGCTCCTCGCCAGCGAAATGGCACTTGGATTGCTGGACGGCGATGAATTGGCGCTCGCACGGCGTTTGCAACTGAGCGACACCGGTTTTGCTGCGCTGGTCGAAAAGGCCGAGCGTGACGTCGCGCCGCTCCACGAAGCCTATCCCGAGGTTGCAGCGCCCGTATCGCTCAAAGATCGGGTCAATGCGGCGATCGACACTGAAGACGCAGGTTCGGCAGCGTCGCATCCCTTGCCGGTGAATGACAACGGTCCCGGCCCGTGGCGCTTGATCGCGATGGCTGCGTCGATCGTGGCCCTGGCGCTAGCAGGCGTGCTGGCATTCCAGACGGTGAACCAGCCGGACAGCGTGCAAACGGTGCCTGCCGCTCAGTATGTTGCGCAGATGGCCACGCAGGAGGAGGGCCAGTTTGTCGTGGTACGGTGGAGCGCTGACCGAGCATCGCTCGATGTGCGTGCGGTTGGCCTGGCCGACGACAGCCTTGCTCCCGCGCTTTGGATCATTCCGGAAGACGGTACGCCGCGCTCTTTCGGAACTGCAAACGGCGAAGGTCGGGGTGAACTTGAAATCCCGCGCGATCTCGCGCCCTTCCTGACCGATGGAGCAACGCTTGCGGTGACTATGGAGGACCCGGCCAGCGCCCCGCATGAGGCACCGACCCCTCCGATTATCGCCACCGGGACGTTGCTCGAAATCTAGTGAGCAAAGGCGTGCTGTCGGACGCCAAAAAACTTTCGCAATTGAAGGCAACCTTTTTCGCAGACCTCTCGTAACGGGGCCGAGAGTTGGGAAACCGCGCGCGTTTTCACGTGTCGCGGCCCGAACCCTCGCCATCGGACGTCGGCTCTACAACCGGCCTCATAGAGGGGAATTCGAATGATACTGGCGAAATACCAATCACCTGCAGGTGAGGACGCGTTGCTGCGGGTTCCGCTTCGCTATCGGCTCGCAGCACGGCTGACCAAGTACCGTTACCTTGCCGCCGGAACGGCAGTGTGCGCCTTGGTGCCTCTGGCATTCCAGCTCGCGGAACTGCCGAGCTCTGCTGCCGACCACCTCGATCCGCCCGCGCGAACAAGCCCGGCATCGGACGACACTCCCGACGCGCCTGCCGATATTGCCGACGTCTTTGCGTTTCACGACGACCAGAACGTCGTACTGATCCTGACTTTCGCTGGCCCGCAAGCGACGGATCAGCCGGCGGTCTACGACACCGATGTGCTCTACCGCCTCAATGTCTCCAACGCGGCACCGCGCACTACCACCGATATGCCTATCGAGATCCAGTTCGGGCAGGATATTTTTACCACCGGTGTACCCTTCGGCGTTCGTGTTCGCGGGCTGCCTGGCGTGACCGGCGACCTGATCGGTCCTGTCGAATCCGACATCGTGACCGATGGTGTCCGCGTGCGTGCTGGCTTGTTCGACGATCCATTCTTCTTCGACCTTCAGGGCTTTCGTGACACGCTCAGCACCGGGCAGCTCAGCTTCGACAACACCCGTGATTTCTTCGCCAGACAGAACCTGACTGCGGTTGTGATCGAGATCCCGCGCGACCGGATCGAAAATGGAGCCAGTCTGATTGACGTCTGGTCTGAAACCGCTCGTCTGGGAGGGCAATTGTGATGACCAACCGTTTCCTGAGCGCCGCTTCGATGGCGGCGATAGCTCTTACCCTTTCAGCCTGCGGTGATGACGAAGTTGAAGTCCCGCCAACCATGATGCCGATGCCGACACCAACACCGTCGCCCACGCCGAGCCCAACCGGCTTCGATGTGAGCGCGTGCCTTAATCAGGTGATCCCTGGAACGGGCGGCGTGACAGTGGCTGGGGCGGTGGTGCCCGACACGCTGACGATCAATCTCGGCGCCGCATCGGGCTTTCCCAATGGCCGTCGGCTGGAAGATCCGGTGATCGACGTGACTTTGGGCGTGATTTTCCTCGACCTGGCGGTTCACGGGGCGGGCACGCTTGCGGGGGTTCCGGTG
This sequence comes from uncultured Erythrobacter sp., assembly GCF_947499705.1. Taxonomy (NCBI): domain Bacteria; kingdom Pseudomonadati; phylum Pseudomonadota; class Alphaproteobacteria; order Sphingomonadales; family Erythrobacteraceae; genus Erythrobacter; species uncultured Erythrobacter sp. The sequence goes on from NZ_CANMPJ010000001.1 coordinate 62,651, forward strand.
AACCCGGCAGCGAACGACGTGCCATTCCAGGCCGGTTTTCCATATCTCGCCCCTGCGCAGGGTAGCCCACCGATTACCGTGTCAGGCGGCAGCAGCTTTGTCTTCAACACTGCACCAGTGGGCGATTTCGTGAGGGTCGATCGGATGGGGATGCCAGCCGTATCGACTGCGCTGATCGGTTCGGATCAAAAGGACCCGTACAACGATGCCAGTCCGGCAGACGATGCCAATGGCGATTTCGTTCCCGAGCTGACGGAACAGCTGACTGGTCTCACCAATGCGCTGGCAGACGATCTCACCGATCTCGGCCTGACACCCTGCGCGACACCGAACACCTAGAGCGAAACTGGAGCCAATCGGTCAGGCGGCGCCATTCTCCTCGCCGCCTGACCGCTCCTTCAAAAGGATAATGCAATGCGTTCTCCGTTCCTGAAAATTGCTTCGTTGCTGCTGATTGCCTCCGGGGCGGTCGCGGGTGTGACGTTGTTGTCACCGTCTTCGCAGGCGGAGAGCGACGCCTTGCTCGGCCGAGACCCGAAAGTTTCCTACGGTCCCGCAAATTACGATGCGGCGCTTGAAGCGGTCGACCGCGATTTGGCTCTGGCGCGCCAGCGCGTTGATCGGGCTCCCAAACAATGGCTCGGCTATGAGGGACTTGCGCTCGGCCATCTGATCAAGGCGCAATTGTCGGGCTCCTTCGCAGAGCTTTCAGCTGCCGATGCGATGATAGGCAAGGGATTGATTCTGGCCGGAGCGGGCAAGGGACCGGCGATCGCGGCCAGCACAATCGATCTCAGCCTGCACCGCTATCCGGAAGCGCTCGAACACATCGAGGACTACAACGGATTTGTCGTTAAACGGGGCGAAGCCGAGAAGGCGGAAATGCTCGCGCAGCGCGGCGAAGTTGCTTTCTATTCCGGCGACTATAGCGGCGCGCTAACTCACTACCGGCTGGCCTTCGATGCCGACCCCAGCCCGAACACGATTTTCCGGCTGGCGACCTGGCACAAATATCTGGGAGACTTCGACACTGCGATTGAGCTCTACACCAGAGGTGCGCTGAGTGGTCGTTCGGCCACGCCGCAAATGCTCGCGGCCTATCATCTTCAGATCGGCGCTCTCGAACTGCAGCGCGGCAATTGGGACCTCGCTCATGCGTACTTCAAGCGGGCCGACGACTTGTTTCCGGGCTATTGGCTGACGCAGGCGCATATTGCGCAGATGCTTGCCGTTGAAGGCAAACGCGATGGAGCCAAGCGCATGTACCGCGAGATCATCGAACGGACCGGCAATCCAGATGTGATGATGGCACTCGCGAGCGTTCACGAATTCGAAGGTGATGAGCGTGCTGCAACAACACTACGCAGCCAGGCTGCCGAATTGTTTGATAAGCGCCTCGAAGAACTGCCTGAGGCCTATTTCGATCATGCACTCGATCTGGCGCTGGCCAATGGCGACAATGCGCGCGCCCTCGAACTCGCCAAGGCCAATTTTGAGGCGCGACCTTACGGTGATGCAAAGATGGCGCTGGCCCGGGCGCACACCGCAAACGGCGATCCTCGAAAAGCGGCGGCGTTGCTCGAAGAAGTGGTGGCATCGGGCTGGAAATCGGTCGAGCAGCACATTGATCTGGCCGAGGCATATGAAGCGCTCGGCGACCGGGCGAAATCGGACCAGCAAACGCAGATGGCTCTGGCGCTAAACCCCAAGTCCCAAAGGCCTGAAGCTGATCTGCTCGCGTTTGGCAGTCACTAACCTGGGGCATCAGGGTTGTTCGCAACCAGCACGGCGAAGTGGGAATTTACTTTCCGCACCGGTTGTTCGCATGTCCAAACCAACGTGCATCTATGTAAATCGCAAATAAAAACTCGACGCTCATTTTGCGAAAATCATGGATCAAGACTGCCACGGTGGCATCCCTAACGGCCTGTTAACCATTCTTTTGTAGCTCTTGGCTGCAGAGCGCGAGGCCGTTTGCCGAAGCGCGAGTGGGGGCGCAAAATGCAGCAAGATAGTCGCTTGCATAAGCAGGTGGGGTCGCAAAGCTCGGCCCCGGAGGCATTGACTGGCGGATATGTCGCTGAAGGTTTCGAACCCGTGGCGCATGCTTTCCAGGCCGCAATCCTATCTGGCGAGGCGCTTGGTGCGGCATGCACCATCATCCATCGCGGCGAGACTGTTGTAGATCTGCACGGCGGCTGGAAAGACACAGCGCGCGAGCACAAGTGGGTCGGCGACGACATCGCACTCGTCTATTCGCTTAGCAAAGGCCTGACCGGAATGGCTGCCGCCGTTGCCGTGTCACGAGGTTTGTTCTCTTACGATGAACCGGTCGCCGACATTTGGCCCGAATTTGCGGCACATGGGAAAGACGCAGTTACGGTTGGAGAGGCGCTGTCCGAACAGGCCGGCGTCGCCGCAATCGACTACAAGCTCACCCTTGAGAATATTGGCGATGAAGCCGCGATTTGCGATGCCATCGCGCGGCAGAAGCCCAACTGGGCGCCGGGCGACTATGCCGGGAACCACGCCTACACGCTTGGCTGGATTGCCAGCGAGATGATCCATCGCCGCGATCCGCAAGGGCGGCGTTTGCCGCAGTTTTTCGCTGAAGAGGTTGCGGGTCCGCTTGGGCAAGACGTCTTCTTCGGCCTTCCGGAAAGCTTCGATCGCGATCGCATCGCAAGGATCAAGGGTTTCGGGATGCCGGACCTTTTCATCAATCACACCACGATGCCGTGGGCGCTCACGTTTAAGATGTGCTTGCCGGGCACGCTCGCATTTCGGACACTGAACAATCCGCTGATTCTTCAAGGTCCAGAGGCGCTTGATAGCGAAGGGTTCTGGCGCGTCGGGCAGGGCGCTGCGGGCGGAATGGCCTCGGCGCGCGGATTGGCAACACTCTACAATGCGTTCGCTGAAGGCGGCGAGAAACTGGGCATTACGCCCGAAGTCATGGCCGACCTTATCAAAGGTCATCACTATCCGCGAAAGGGCCTGAAGGACAAGGTCCTGACCGCTGACATGTATTACTCTCACTGCTTCGAGAAGCCATTCAGCGCGTGGGAATTTGCGCGCACACGCAGCGCTTTTGGCAGCTTCGCAGTGGGCGGTTCGCTCGCCTTTTGCGATCCCGAAGACGGCGTTGCTTACGCCTGGATCACCAATCAACTCGGCACCGCAAAGTGGGATGATGCCCGCGAGAAGCTGGTGCGCGATGCCTTTTACGCCTGTCTGGAGAACCGCTCATGAGCATCCGCCACGTCGTATTGTCCGATCTTCACCTGGGTGCGCGCGACAGCTTGCTGACGCACGTTCATGGCAGCGGTGAAATCGCCGAAGGCCCATCGGAGGTGCTGGCCGCCTTCGCCAATGGCATGCGTGAGACGCTGGGCGATGATCCGAAGCCGCAATTAGTGCTGCTTGGCGACGCTCTGGACCTCGGCCTGTCCCCATTCGGAGATGTTTCGAAGAGCTTCCTGCAACTGCTGGACGCTTTCTATCCGGAGGGCGGTTCGGACCTGTTCGAGCGCGAAATCATCTACATCGCTGGCAACCATGACCATCACCTTTGGCGGATTGCGCAGGACAATGGCTTCTTGTCGGCACTTGAAAGCGGTCAAATTCCCGGCGACCTCGATTCAGTGACGAACATCTTCGGCACGCCGTCGCATCGTTGCCGGTTGATGGAATCGCTGTTCAATCACCGGCCGCATTTGACCGACGCATCCGTCAAGATCGCCTATCCGAACTGGGGGCTGTCAGACAATGCAACCGGGCGCGCCGTGGTGATGCATCACGGGCATTATCTCGATGGAATGTACCGCGCGCTTTCCAACGTGCGCGGCTTCCTTGGCGATGGCAATCCGCTGCCTGCCACCATGCGTCAGCTGGAACAGGAGAACGGGCCATGGATCGATTTCCTGTGGTCGGATCTCGGCAGCGCGGGCGAGATCGGCAACGAAGCGGGATCGCTCTATGGAACTATGCTGAGCGCAGGCGCCAGCCATGACTTTGCGGAAAGCATCGCCCGGCGCATCACCGGCGGTTTACACGCAAAGCTCGGCATCAATCCCAAGATGGAGCTCAAATACGGGATCACGCTGGACAATCTGATCCGCGCGGGTGTCGATCTGACGGCTGGACGCGCGGCGGAACGCCAGCGCGACGGATATGGCCATGTGCTGGGAGAAGACGAGATCGAGGATATCGGCTGGTATCTCGGCACACCACTGGCAAACGAGATACGGCGGGAATTGCCGGATATGCCGCGAGAGCTGTCCTTCATTTTCGGCCACACACACAAGCCGTTTCAGGATGAGCTGCTGGTCGATGGCTACAACGTACCGGTTGGCATCTTCAACACAGGCGGCTGGGTGCTGGACGAACCGACGCTCATGCCGGTGCAAGGCTGCGCCGCGATGCTGGTCTCCGATGAGCTAGAAGTCGCGTCGCTGCGACTGTTCAACGATCCAACCGACGGAACAATCGCACCGGTGCGCGTCGAAGGTAGTGGTCGCCTGAGCCGCTTGGTCGACCAAGCCAGCGAGGCGGTCGACGCCGCCTCTGCCCACTGGGCCGACTTCTCGCGCATCGTCCACGCTCGCATTGTCGAGGAGGCAGACAAACGCGTCCGCCAAATGCTCGACCGCTCCAATGAACAAGTACGGGAGGCAGCAGAATGACCATCCAGAATCCCTTTGGGCAGAAACGCATTGCTCGCAGCCTCGATGAGGTGAAATCGCACTACACTGTTCTCGTTGTAGGCTCTGGCTATGGCGCGGGTGTTGCTGCCTCGCGGCTTGCACGGGCAGGACAGGATGTCTGTATCCTCGAACGCGGCAAGGAAATGCTGCCCGGTGAGTATCCGAACAAGCTGGCCGATGCACAGGGCGCCATGCAGTTCAACGCCAAGGGTGGCCGGATCGGATCGCCGGATGCGCTGTTCGAAGTGCATGTGAACGACGATCAATACGCGCTGGTAGGATGCGGCCTGGGCGGCACATCCTTGATCAATGCCAACGTATCGCTGGAACTGGACAAACGCCTGCTCGATCAGGCGCACTGGCCCGCCGCCTTCCGCGACGATCCCCACGCAATCGATACCTATTACGAGCGCGCCCGCGAGATGCTCGCGCCCAATGCCTATCCCGACACTTACCCAAAACTCGGCAAGCTGGAAGCGCTTGAGCATTCGGCCAAAGCGATGGGCAAACGCTTCTACAAGACGCCGATCAACGTCAATTTTGAGGACAAGACCAACAAGTTTGGCGTTCCGCAGCCAGCCTGCACCAATTGCGGCGACTGCACCTCTGGCTGCAATATCGGCGCAAAGAACACGACGCTGATGAACTACCTGCCCGATGCCGCCAATCATGGCGCGGAGATCTTCACGCAGGCGAAGGTTCAGTGGGTCGAACGGGACGGCGACATCTGGCGCGTCCACGTCGAGCACAACGGCGAAGACGGTGCCTCGGTGACGATCACCGCCGACCATGTGGTTCTGGGCGCGGGCGCAATCGGCTCGACCGAAATCCTGCTGAGATCACGCGCAAAAGGTCTGTCGCTGTCCGACCGGCTCGGCACGCACTTTTCCGGCAATGGCGACGCGCTTGGCTTCGCCTATGACAGCTACTTCAAGTCCAAGAAGGACGGCGATGATGTCACCGCCGATCCGATTTACGCGATGGGCATTGGCACATCGGATGTGGGGCAGGAAGCCTATCCCGGTCCCTGCATCACCGGCATCATCGACATGCGGGATAGTAAAGATGTGACAAAGGGATTGGTGATCGAAGAGGGCGCAGCGCCCGGCATCCTTGCCACAGCCCTGGCTCCAGCGTTCTTCTTCGGTGAAGCGCTGGCCGATGGCTTCACCCGTTTCGGTTTCGATCAGGTCAAACCACGCCTGCTCGATGCCAAAGCGATGGGCGAAGCGGTGCAGACCGATCCCGGCAGCATTGCCGAATGGGCTTACAAAGGCCCGATGGCTCGCACACTGACCTATCTTGTGATGAGCGTCGACGATTCACACGGCAATCTCGCCCTCGAAGACGACCGCATCACCATTCGCTGGTCCCATGCCGGCGAGCAGCAAACTTTCCGCCACGATGACGACAAAATGCGCGAGGCGGCGGAGGCCATCGAAGCGCAGTACTTCTCCGATCCGCTGTGGTCCGAGCAACTGGGTCGCAAAGTGATCACGGTGCATCCCATCGGCGGATGCGGCATGGGTGATGATGCCGCTTCGGGCGTTGTCGACGACAGCTGCCGCGTCTTTTCAGGCGCCAGCGGGAATGACGTCCACCCGGGTCTCTACGTTTGTGACGGTGCAGCTATCCCCGGCGCAGTGGGCGTAAACCCACTGCTGACGATCACGGCGGTAGCCGAGCGCGCGGTTGAAAAGCTCGCACTGCGTCAAGGCTGGACTATCGATTACACGCTCGGCGAGGAAGGGCCGCTCCCACAGGAAGTTCCTGCAGAGGAAGCGGGCGCTGAACCGCAAGCGGTCCCACATCATGAAAGTCTGAAGCTGTCTGTCGCCAAATGGGTCGGTGGCCATGCCATCGGGCCAGTCGCAGACGCCGTGACCAACGCAGCTAAGCACTTCGAAAGCGGCGCTCTCGAAGAGGGCAAAGCCGCGATCCGCAATCTCGTGAAAGAGCACCCCGAAGCGATGAGTCCCGGGCTGGCGTTCACCGAAACCATGGCGGGCCATATCAGCGCCACCGGTTGCCACCATCGCCCCTGCGGCCATGTTGAGCGCATTCGCGACGACTACGTCAATGGCGCGGCTTGGGGACAGTCGGAGGACAGCGCATGCAGTTTCAAACTGACCGTTACGACCGACAACCTTCACCGCATGATCGAAGAACCGGAGCATCGTTCGCGTATCACCGGGGAAGTGCTGGTCAGTGCGATTTCGCCTGATCCAATGCCTGTGCGCGAAGGTGTCTTCCGCCTGCTCGTCGCCAATCCGGACAAGGCTGAAAGCTGGAAAATGCTCTATGACATGGTGCTGGATGGGCCAGACGGCCCGATCCACTTTCATGGCTTCAAGACATTGGAAGAGCGCGGCCAAGGGAGCAGCAAGTCGGACCCGTGGACCGATCTGACGACCCTGTTCGTCACTTTGCGCCACGGAGAAGACGAGAGCGGCGAGTTGATCGGGCGCGGTGTGCTCAAGCTCGGCATCGACGAGTTCATGCGTCAGCTGACGACCATCACAGTCCACGATTCGGACACGTTGGTCGGCCACATCGTCAATCTGATCCCGAAAGCCCGCAAGGCTATCGAGACCTACTTCCAGGCCAAATATGCGGGGTTCTTCGCGATGACCGTGTTCCGCGCCTATGGCGGGATGCTGGCAACGCTGAACGACTTTGCGGGCAAGGATGCGGCGAACCTGTCGCTGCGCGATCTGCACCTCCCGCCCGCCGAGCGGCATGTCGTACCGACTGGCGACGGCGTGAATATCGGCCTCACCCGATATCGCGGCGGGCCACGCGGTCCGCTCGTCTTGGCACCGGGATTCTCGGTGCGCGCATCAAGCTTTGCCACTCCTACGATCGACGAAAATCTGACCGAAAGCCTTGTCGCACAAGGCTATGACGTGTGGCTGTTCGACTACCGCGCCAGTGCGGATTCGGGCAACGACACCGAGCACCCGCCCGAGTTCAACATCGACGACATCGCTCGTTACGATTGGCCTGCGGCGGTCGCGAAAGTCCGCGCTGTGACAGGGGCCGACAGCGTTCAAGCACTGGCGCATTGCGTTGGCTCAATGAGCCTGCTGATGGGCATTGGTGCTGGCTGGGTCACGCATGTCCGCTCGCTGATCAGTTCACAGCTGACCCTGCACCCTGTCACCGATTGGCTCAACTATATGAAAGCCGATCTCGGGGTCGCGGGCATGCTCGGGCAGATTTCACTGCTGGGCGGGCATATGGATTTCGTGAGCCAAGGCACTGAGGCCGATTACGAAATCGATGCAGTCGCCTATCAGATCCCTGTCCCTGAAGGTCAGGCGTGCAAGAACCCAACCTGCCGCCGGGTGTTCGGCACGTTCGGCCCCAGTTGGGACCATCGTCAGCTCGGCCATGACACCCATCTCGCTCTCGGCAGCATGTTCAGCCGAGTTTCGCTCACGCCGTTCAAGCAACTTGGCGATATCATGCACAAAGGGCTGGCCGTCGATGCGGAGGGCAAGTCTGTCTACACCAATGAGGAAGCCGCCCGGCGTCTTGCTTTGCCGATCAGTTTCCTGTCCGGGGCGACAAACCAGATATTCTATCCTGAAAGCGGGCAGCGAACGCGAGTCTGGCTGTCGGAGCGTAACAGCAGCGATCTCTACCGCCAGAAGATCATTCCCGGTTACGGCCATATGGACCTGTTCATCGGACGAAATGCACACCGCGATGTGACGCCGTGGGTTTTGGAAGAACTGGAACGGCTGGATCGCGTAGATGGAGCTGCAGAACATCAAGCGACTGCGTAGTTTTCAAGGAGGCGCTTGGGTAAGTTGGCGGAGACGGAGGGATTCGAACCCTCGATACCCGTTACCAGGTATGGTTCCTTAGCAGGGAACTGGTTTCAACCACTCACCCACGTCTCCGCAACGCGCGATCTCGCTGCGAGCCGCGCGCTATAATCGCGCTTGGCGATACCGGCAAGGTGGGAAACGACAAAAACCTACCGCCTGACCTGCCAGTCCTGGCCGTCTGCCATCCGGGATATTCGCGAGCCATTCAGCCTCTGCTCCTTAATTGATTCGCTTCATCGCGTTTTAGATTCGACTCGCCGACGCGCGATTGTCGAATGCGTTTCAAAGGACTCTCCTTACGCGCGCAGGATTGCGAGCGGCTCCGGTAGAGACCGCCAAAGCGAGGACCAGGATCGACATGAGCATTCAAAACTGGACGAGAGGCCCCATTCGCGTGGCCGTTGCAGCCATCGGTGCGATAGGTCTTATGGCGATGCCTGCACAGGCTCAGGACGTTGAAAGCTTCGATCCGGACGAAGCGTTCGAGACTGTCAGTTCCGAAAGCCCGGATTCCGGCGGGATCGACGCCGATCTGATGGGCCCTCAGACCCAGCCTGAAACCCAGAACGAGTCGGTCGCCGATTGGGACGAACCCATTCGCGTACCGACCGATCAGGCAGGTCCTGCGGAAGTTGTGACAGAAACGCAGCCCGGCTTTGACCAGGAATTCGCGGGCTACTCCGATTACGGTGCCGCTGCAGACAGCGACGTTATCGCAGCCGCAGGTGGCGCCGCGACTGATCCGGCCACAGGTGAAGTGATCGCCGCCAATGACAGCTCGACCTACGGCCAGGACGATCTGATCGGCGCGGCAGAAGGCGTCTTCGGCAAAGGCGCAGCTGGTCTTGCCGGCCTGATCGAAGACCTTCTCCGTGAGCAGGGCGAACCCAACGGCTACATCGTCGGCCGCGAGGCGGGGGGCGCCTTCATCCTTGGCGCGCGGTACGGCTCCGGCACGTTGCATCACAAGATCGAAGGCCAACGAAAAATCTATTGGACCGGCCCCTCCATCGGGTTCGATGTCGGAGCGAACGCGGCCAATTCGTTCGTGCTGGTCTACAATTTGTATGACAGCGAAGAGCTGTTCGCCCGGTTTCCCGCCGGTGAAGGTCAAGCGTATCTCGTTGGCGGCCTGCATGTCAGCTATCTGCGTAAAGGCGACAAGGTTCTGATCCCGATCCGGGTTGGCGCTGGGCTGCGGCTGGGCGTCAATGCGGGCTATATGAAGTTTTCCAAGAAGCAGCGCTGGTTGCCCTTCTGACGTCGCATCGATGAGGTCCGCGACTTCCAAAAGGCAGCGCGGAGACAGATTGGATGAAATTGCGGTTGCGGCGCGCCGATCAGCGCGGCATGCGCTTGCACCATGCTCAACCGACTCGAAGCCCAATCGCCCGATGCGCTGCTTGCGCTGATCAAACTCCACGCCGCTGATGAGCGTCCTGACAAGGTAGACCTTGGCGTTGGCGTCTATCGCACGGGTCAGGGCGACACGCCTGTGTTTGCTGCGATCAAGGCGGCGGAGCAGCAGCTGGTCGACCGGCAGGATTCCAAAAGTTATCTCGGCCCGGAAGGCGACATGGGCTTCGTCAATGCGCTGATGCCGTATATTTTCGGCGCGGACGCCACGATGGGCGGGCGCATTGCTGGCATGCAGACACCTGGCGGCACCGGAGCGGTGCGGCTCGCCGTAGCGCTGGCGCAAAAGGCCGGGATGGAGCGCCTGCATATGGGCGTGCCGAGCTGGCCCAACCACGCGCAGATACTGAACGATATTGCGCTGGAGACGGTAACGTTCCAGCACTCCAACCCCGATGGCACCGCAAATATCGATGCCGTGTTGGAAGCGATCCGGAATGCCGGACCGAACGACGGCGTGCTGCTGCACGGATGCTGCCACAACCCGACCGGGATCGATTACTCGGCCGAGGAATGGCAGGCCATCGGAGACGCAATTGCTGAGACCGGCATTTTCCCGATCATCGACACTGCGTACCAGGGATTGGGGCACGGCCTTGAAGAAGACGCTGCCGGGATGCGCAGCGTGCTCGCCAAGGTTCCCGAGGCATTTGTCTGTTACAGCTGTGACAAAAATTTCGGGATGTACCGCGACCGCGTTGGTGCGTTCTACATTCTCTCGGACGGGCAGGACACGCTCGACAACGCGTTCTCCAACGCCAATGCGCTGGCCCGCGCAAGCTGGTCGATGCCGCCCGATCATGGGGCTGCAGCGGTACGGCTGATCCTGCGCGACGAGGAGTTGACCAAGGTCTGGAAAGACGAGCTCGATACGATGCGCAGCCGGATGCGCGATGTCCGCAGGGCTTTGGCCGATGCCGGCACCGCAGGCAGCGTCGATCTGACCCCGCTCGGCGGCCAGAACGGCTTGTTTTCGGTTCTTCCCGTTTCGAAGGAACAGGTGGCCCAGCTGCGCGAAGAGCACGCGATCTACATGGCCGGATCGGGCCGGATCAACATTGCTGGACTGACCATGGGCAATATCGAAAAGTTCGTGGACGCCCTGGCCGATGTAACCGGCTGAGTGCCTGGGTCGCCGGGGCGAAGTTGACAGAGTTGACACCCTGTCACCCTTGCATCTGGCCGATAAACTCCTGTGATGTATGGGAAAAGCGGCGCTCAAGCGAAGTTGACACTTGCCCAACTTTTTCGTGGCGGGTGTTTTGGTTCGGGAAGGTGCCAGACTGCGCATAGCGGCACCAAGGCAGCGTTTCATCGAGTAGGAAAGGGGGTCGTCAATGCCGACAGAAGGTCTGAACCGTCAGCCCATTCTCGAAAATGAGCAGCTGCTTTTGCGGCCGTTGCACCCCGACGATTGGGAGGCGCTGTTTGCCGTCGCCAGCGATCCGGCGATCTGGGAACAACACCCGATGCACGATCGCTGGCGCGAAGATGTGTTCCGCGTGTTCTTCGAGGATGCGCTGGCCCAAGGCGGCGCGCTGGCGATCATCGACAAGGCCAAAGATCAGATCATCGGTTCGAGCCGCTATCAGGCCTATGATCCGGAGGACGGCGGTTCGGTCGAGATCGGCTGGACGTTCTTCGCTACGCGCTGTTGGGGCAAGGGCATCAATCCGGCGGTGAAGAGGTTGATGCTGGAGCACGCCTTCGGCAGCGTCGAGCGCGTCGATTTTCGTGTTGGCGAGACGAATTACCGCTCACGGATCGCGCTGGAGAACATAGGCGCAGAGCGGAGCGATCGGACCGAGCTGACCCGCTACGACGGCAAGCGCGTACTGCATGTGGTGTATGAGATCACGCGTGATGGGTTTGAGAGTGGGCCGCTTGTCCGGTGATAGGCCGACGCCTCACTTGCGAGGCGTTGACTAGGTCACCGACTGACCGCCCCAGCGTTGCAGTCTTTGCAGAGCTCCTAGCAGCCAGTGCACCTCGACCGGAGTGTCCTCTTCAAGACCCAGTAGCATCGCGGCGGCTTCGATCGCTTGAGTATTCTCTGGTTCATCATGCAGTATGGTCTTCAAGTATCCGATAGCTCGCCGGTCGCGACGCCGACCCAGACCAATCAAAGCCTCAAATCGCACGTCCTCATTCTCGTCATTTAGGCGTGCAGCTAGCGCCTCTCTGATTTGTTCATCATCTGCTTCGCTTTGCGTACCGAGCCCAAATGTAGCCCAGTCGCGAATGTCTTCGTCTTCATCCATCATCAATGCGATGAGAGTTTGGATCGCAACCGGATCGTCAGAGAGTTGGCCGAGGGCGCAGGCCACCGCGTATCGCACATCGGCATTGGTGTGCTGCGCAAAACTCACAACAGTCGATATCGCTGCGTCCTGTTGGATATGGCCAAGTGCATGAAGCGCTGAGGCTATGGTCTGAGTTTCACTCTCAACTTCAAGCAAGGAGAGAAGGATGGCAAGCGCCTCATTTTTATAGGCTTTAGTTACCGAAGGGTCCTCGTTCCATCCAACCTGTGCGAGAATATCAGCTCCTCGAGCCCGACGCATGTCATCTGACGATCTGCACCACTCCGCTGCTCGATCAAATACCTGTCTCGTTCCAATCGTGCGCAGATCATGGACTGCTTGCCACGGGGTGCCGTCATCATAGTCACCGATCAAGGTTTGAGAAAACAGGCCTTCAATATCCGTTTCTGACATGAGGAATGCCTCCAACAATCGCGTTGTTAGCGCAAATTGAGTTCGTTCAAATTTTGACCGTAGACTGGACGTGAACGGGCCACGCTTTGTGGCAGTCTACCCCGCCGCAGCCAGCCCCTGCATCCGCTTGAGATACCGCGCTAGCACGTCGATCTCGAGGTTCACTTCGTCGCCAACCGTCAGATCACCCAAAGTCGTCACCGCGCCGGTATGCGGGATGATGTTGAGCATGAAATCGCACATTCCATCGGGCCGGTCGCGCACATCGTTCACGGTCAGCGACACGCCATCGACGGTGATCGAGCCTTTTTCGGCGATGAAGGGCGCCATTTCCGCGCGGGCGCGGATCGCTAGCCGCCAGCTGTCGCCTTCGGACTTTGCCATTACCACTTCACCGATGGAATCGACGTGGCCGGTGACGATATGGCCGCCCAGCTCATCGCCGAGGCGAAGCGAGGGTTCGATGTTGAGCTTGCGACCCTCATCCCACATGCCGCCGACGGTGCGCGAAGTGCTTTCGGCAGAGACATCGACGTCGAACCATGCATCTCCGGCTGAACCGCCGCGGTCGACCACGGTCAGGCACACGCCCGAGCAGGCGATGGACGCGCCGATATCGATTGTCGCTGGGTCGAGCGGTGCAGCGATGCGAATGCGCAGATCGCCGCGTTTCTCGACGTTTGCGATCGTGCCGATGGCGGTGACAATACCGGTGAACATCTGGGTTGGTCCCTGGTTTCACGCGCGCCCTTCGACAGGCTCAGGACGAGCGAACAATATGAAACACCGCTCATGCTGAGCCAGTCGAAGCGTGAGCGCGAAGTCTATCGCGTGCGCAGATAGGCGGTGAAGGCGTCGCTGCCAAGCTGGCGGCGTTCGCTGAGTTGCCAACGATCGTGCGCGCTGGTCAGATTGGGCAGGCCGAGGGCGCCGATGCTGCGCATTCCGTCACCGATCAAGATGGGTGCGGTGTAGATGTGAAGTTCGTCGACCAGGTCAAGCTTGAGGAAGCTCGCAGCGGTCTCTGCGCCGCCTTCGATATAGAGGTTTTGCACGCCATCGAGCTCGCCGATTTGCTCGGGACGGTTGATGATCGAGACGCCGTCCGGCTTCACCCCGCGCGTCAGGAGGAAACGCTGCGGGCTTCGGTCCTCAAGACCCGGCAGGCGCACATCGAGGCGAGGGCGGTCGGCACGCCATGTCGCTCCGCCTACCAGAATGGCGTCGTTCCTGGCGCGTTGTGCGTGGACATGCGCGCGGGCGGCTTCGCCAGTGATCCATTGGCTCGTGCCATCGGCGAGCGCGATGCAGCCATCAAGCGATACCGCGAGTTTGAGCGTTACGAAGGGACGCCCGGCGCGCTGGTTAGACAGGTATCCGCGCAGGCTGGCGGCGGAGGCAGGATCGTCCAGCAGCTCGGCGGTGATGCCTGCCCGCTTGAGCAGCGCCATGCCCTTGCCAGAGGTGCGCGGGTCTGGATCGAGTTGCCCGATGACTACGCGCGAGGGTCGCGCTTTGGCTAGCAATTCTGCGCAGGCCGGACCGCGATCGGAATCATGCGCGCAAGGTTCGAGCGTGACGTACAGCGTCGCGCCTTTGGCCTCACCCGCACCGTACCCTGCAAGCGCCTCCGCTTCGGCATGCGGGCGGCCACCTTCCTGCGTCCAGCCGCGCGCGATCACGCGCTCTTTGCGGACCAGCAGCGCTGCAACTCCGGGATTGGGGCGAGACAGCGGACGGGCACGCGCCGCCAGTCGCGCCGTGGCGGCCATCCATGCACGATCGTCGGGGGTGTAAGCGGCTATGGGGTGCTGCCTTCTTCGCCGGCACCATCATCAGCAGCTTCGCCTGCATCGGCGCTGCGTCCGAACATCGCATCCCGCTCTGCCTGCGCTTGCGCTTCGGCTTCGGCGCGCTCGGCCTCGGCCCGTGCTTCGATTTCCTCGACATCCATGCCCGCCGCAGCTCCCAGAGCCTTGTAAAGCTCACGCTTGCGCTCGGCGAGATCGGCCTCAGCCTGCTCGCGGAGGTCTTTCACTTCCTGATTTTCGAGATTGGAAGCCGCGATTTCCTCATCCGTCCGGTCGGGATCGAATGTGGTGATGTAGGTGATCGAAGGGCGATCGGGTGTCCGGTAGACCGTCTCGTTCGAAAGCCAGTAAAAGATCACGGCGAAAGGCAAAGTCGACGCGATCAGAATCGGCCAGCGAAACGGGTTCGGTTTCCGGAACTCGTTCCAGAAGTCCTTGATCCCCGGCTTGGGATTGAATCGGGAGTTCGCCAATCTCGACATCTGGGCGAATATAGTAGCAGCGGCGGGGCGATGCCAGCCTGCTTGCGATGCGGCGACTTAGTTTAGGGGTATTGGACGCTGATCGGCACCCGGCCGCGCAGTTTGCCAGAGCCGTCAGTGTTGGCTTCGATCACCAAAGTGCCCGAGAAACTGAACTCGAGCCGTCCGTCGAGATCGAGCTGCGGAAGCGCGGGCAGATTCGTTACCAGATCGCGCATGATCGCCTGTCCGCCTGAGGCATCGCGCATCGAAACTTCGGTTGGCAGATCGATGCGAATCTCTTCCATCGGCGCGCCGGTGATCACTGCACGGCCCGACACGGCGACGCCGCCCAGATCATCGATATCGCCGATCAGACGCTTTTCGCCGGTGTTGAGGTCCAGCAGCACACGCCCTTCGCCTTTGCCAAGCAGTACGAGCCGGCCAAAGTCGACATCGCTTTCGATGTTGATCTGAACGCGGTCGCAGTTGCGGCCATTGGGTTTGGGCTTTTGATTGCCCTTGCCCCGGCACCCGGGAGGGAGATCGCAATTCTCACAATTGCCTTGCGCCCACGCCGTAGGCGCGGACGGAATTGCAAGACTAAGAGCAGCCGCAACCATGGCAATGTGTTTGAACATGACCGCTTTCTAAGCGATCAGGGTTAACGAATACCTACGTATTGTGCGTAGGCGGCTCCGACTCAGCCGAAGCTGGAATAGAGCGATCGCCCATTCTGCTTGAGCCAGCGATCAGCGACCTTGATGTCATTCTCGTAAATGTCGCCCAGCAGCGCGTGGAACGCAGGGCTGTGATCGAAATGAACAAGGTGGGCGACTTCATGCGCGACCACCGAGCGGCGGACGTGGTCGGGCGCCTGCACCAGCCGCCAATTGATCCGGATCCGGGCCTTGTCAGAACAACTGCCCCAGCGCTTTTGCGCCCGCGATAGCCCGATCGGGACTGTGTCGAGGCCTGCGGCCGCACAATAGTCGCGCATATCGCTTTCGTAGAAATTCAACGCTTCGCGTTCAAGCCAGCGTTTGACCCTTGCGACAAAGCTGCTTTCCGGACCGCCGAGGATGAGAGTGTCATCCTTGAGCGCGGGACGTCGTGGCGCCGTTTCCTCCCATTCCAGCGCAATTGGCTCGCCGCGATAGAAGACCTCGCCGCCGGGTACCGGTGCCGACCTGCGCGGGATGCGTTCGCGTTGCGATGCCAGCCAGTCGGTGCGGGTGTGGGCAAAGGCAATTGCTTCTTTGGAACTGGCCCAGGAGGGCAAGGTGATCTGGACCGAATTGCCATCGGGCGCGAGGCGCAGCGTGAGGCGTTTTGCCCGCGCATGGCGGCGCAGGACGATGGGCACCATTTCACCGCAAAGCTCGATCTCGGGATCGACCGCCGCGCGCTTGAGCCAATCGATCATACCGGCTCGCTTCGATCAAGCTTTGGCGGGCTCCACTCGACGATGTGATGTTCGAGCGGCCCGGCATCGTCTTCGCTGATGACGCGGCCAGCAACGGATACGCCTGCACGCTTCACCGCATCGCGGTCGCCGGAGATCAGATAATGCCAATCGGGCAGCGAGCGACCCGCCGCTCGCCTGCGATATGCGCAGGTTGACGGCAGCCACGGCACGTCCTCGACAATCGCGAGCGTTAGCCGGAGGCAATCGGGGACAAAGGCTTTGCGATTGCGATAGTCGCTGCATTGCGCGGTGCCGGTATCGAGCAGTTTACACGCGACGTTGGTGTCTTCGATATCACCCGTATCGGCGTCTTCGATCTTGTGCAGGCAGCAGCGTCCGCAGCCATCGCACAAAGCTTCCCACTCCGTCCGATTGAGCTCCGCGAGCGGAAGCTCCCAGAAGGTTTCCCTCAGTTCACCCATTTTTTGATTTCTACTGCGACCGCATCTGCGCCTTGGTCGGTCGGCAGGGTTGCAAGCGGATTTCCGGCGGGATCGAACAGATAGACTATGTTCGAATGGTTCATCAGATAAGTGCCGTCGGGCGTGTCTTCACCGCGCTCGTAATAGACCCTGAACGCATCGGCAGCCGTCTTGATCTGCTCAGGCGTGCCGGTCAGGCCGACGATGTTGTCGGCAAAGGCACTCGTGAATTCGCCAACGATTTCTGGCGTATCGCGCTCCGGATCGATCGAAATGAAGATCGGCTGGATTTTGGCTACCATGTCCGGGTCGCTCTCACCCAGCTGTTTCAGCCCCTGCGCCATCCGCTGCATGTCTGTCGGGCAGATATCGGGGCAATAGGTGAAGCCGAAATAGACGATCCGGTATTGACCATCAAAGTCGGCCCACCGCACCGTCTCGCCAGTGCTGCTGGTCAATTCGAATTCGCCGCCAATGGTTGCTCCGGCAAGCGGAGGTTCGCCGGGCGCTTCGACATCTGGTGTGCCAGAGCATGCGGCGAGCGCAAATGCGGCAGCAGTAGCGACAAAGTGGCGGAAACGCGGGGAGGGCTTGGCGGGTTGGTTCATGCTCTGCTAACTGGCTTTCATGCAGTGAGGAAACCACAGGGGTTCACTCGCTGATCCCTATTGTGAGTGTGTTACAGGAAATGCGGAAGGATCAAAGCGTGGGGCGTATCGTTTTGCGCAAGTTAGGGCTTGGCACGGCGATTGCCAGTGCAAGTCTGGCAAGCTTGCTTGGCCTGGGTGCAATCGCGCCGGCTTCGGCGCAGCTCTATTCGGAAGGGTATGAGTTCCTCGAAGCCGTTGATGAACGCGATGGCGACACCGCCACCGCCATGCTCAACGTGCCGGGCACGACGATCATCAACACCCGCGACATCACCACCGGCGACACTGGACTGCATATCGTGACTGCTCGGCGCGACGCGCTGTGGATCCGGTTTCTCGTTCAGCGCGGGGCAAACCCCAATATCCGCAACAAGAA
Organism: uncultured Erythrobacter sp.; assembly: GCF_947499705.1. Classification (NCBI taxonomy): domain Bacteria; kingdom Pseudomonadati; phylum Pseudomonadota; class Alphaproteobacteria; order Sphingomonadales; family Erythrobacteraceae; genus Erythrobacter; species uncultured Erythrobacter sp. The sequence goes on from NZ_CANMPJ010000001.1 coordinate 80,514, forward strand.
AGGCGTGACCCCCCTGCAAATGGCGACGACTTTGGGCTTTGTTGACGGTGTCGAGGAACTGATCAAAGGTGGCGCGCAGGTCAATGTCAGCGACCTGACCGGCGAAACTCCGCTCATGTCGGCAGTCCATCAGCGCAATATTCCGCTGATCACCCGCCTGCTCAAAGAGGGTGCAAACCCGGACCAGAATGACAATTCAGGCCGTTCTGCGCGGGACTATGTCGCGCTCATGACCAGCAACGAACAAATCCTGCGCGAATTCGAAGCGGCAGACGCCGAACGCGGAGATAAGGGAACAACTAAGCAGTACGGGCCTTCTTTCTAGCATGAGCACTGAAAGCCCCGATAAGCAGCCCGACTTTGGCGACATGACCCTTGATGAGCTGCGCCTTGCGCTGGCTCCGGACATTGCAGCGTCGGCGATCTTCGACGGCTGGAATGAAACCGCACTGCTGACCGCAGCCGATATGGCCGGAGCCGATCCCGACATCGCCAAGTTGGCCTTCCCGGACAAGCCGCTGAATGGCCGCGCTATGGATATGATCGATGCGTGGGTTCAGAGCGTCGATCAGGCGATGGAAACGGAATGGTCCCAGGAAAAGCTGGCCGAGCTGAAGATCCGCGAGCGCATTCGCACATTGGTCGCGTTCCGGTTAGAAGCGGTGACCGATATCGATGAAGCGGTGCGCCGCGCGATGGCAATCATGGCGATGCCTCAAAATGCCCTGCGTTCGTTGCAGATCGGCTGGCGGTCGGCGGACATCATGTGGCGGCTCGCGGGCGATACCGCGACCGATTACAATCACTACACCAAGCGCACGATCCTGGCCGGAATCTACAGCGCGACGCTGGCAGTGTTCGTCAACGATGACAGCGAAGGCAAGGCCAGGACTTACGAGTTTCTGGATCGCCGGATCGACGGCGTGATGAAGTTCGAAAAGGCGAAAGCCAAGCTGCTGAACTCCGACCGCGAAATGCCAAGCCTGACGCGGTTCCTCGGGCGTCTGCGCTATCCCAGCCGCTAGAACGGCAGATCAGTAAAAATACCTAGATACCTCCAATATGGAGGTGGATAAGCGGGCCGCCGGGTCGCTTCGCGTTGCCGCGTGTCCTATGACCACCGAGAGAATCGCGCAGACGGTTAGTCGCGCAAGGACTTGAGACGGGAAGGACAATTCAATGGCGGGTTCGCTTAACAAGGTCATGCTGATTGGCAATCTCGGGGCCGACCCCGAAGTGCGCAGTTTCCAGAACGGCGGCAAGGTCTGCAACCTGCGGATCGCGACCAGCGAAACGTGGAAAGATCGCAACACGGGCGAGCGTCAGGAACGCACCGAGTGGCACACGGTCGCGATCTTTTCTGAAGGCCTCGTCAACGTTGCCGAAAACTACCTCAAGAAGGGATCGAAGGTCTTCATCGAAGGCCAGTTGCAGACCCGCAAATGGCAGGACCAGTCAGGTAACGATCGTTATTCGACCGAGGTTGTGCTGCGCGGCTACAACGGCACGCTGACCATGCTCGATGGCGCATCAGGTAGCGGCGGCGGTGGTCGCTCCGGTGGTGGAGGCGGCGGATATGGCGGCGGCGGAAACCAAGGTGGCGGCGGAGGCGGCTGGAACCAAGGGGGCGGTGGCTCCGGCGGTGGTAGCGCTGGCGGATCAGGCGGCGGCCAAGGCGGTGGCGGCGGCTACGACGATCTCGACGACGACATTCCGTTTTGATGTGAAGGGGGGCTAGCCCTTCTTCAACGCTGCCAAAGCCTCAGCCAAGGGACCGCTCGGCGCATCGTCGCCGCCGATCCCGGCCTTCTTTCTCGCTTCGTCGGCATGCGGCCCTTCCGCGTAGGGATCGATGGCTAGGCCGAGCGTCTGCGCGATCGCTTCGCCCAAGTCGAACATGTCGCCCGAATATTCGATCTCGTCGCCGTCCCCGGCGCTTAGGTCGATTTCGATTTCTCCATCTTCGGTTTGCGAAGTGGGGAGGGTGGATTCTTCGACGAAGCGAAGATCGACGGGTTCGGAAACGCCGACGGGAAAGTCTTCACCAGACACGGCGCAGGTCTGGACAATCGCTGCCTTAAGGGTGCCGGTTGCCCGGATTGCGGCCTTTTCGGAAACGAGCGACACCTCAGCGCGCAAGCTTTCCACGGAGGACAACGCAAACCGCTTCGCCAGCGCCGCGCGCTCTTCGTCATTTGCCTCGATCACCACCGGATCGGCGGGAAGCGGTCGAACCTTGATCATCCGCGAGAATTCGGGCGCGCTCACCAGATGCCGCTCGCTTTCAATATGTCTTCGTCGCTGAAACCCGCGAGCCGCTCGGAAAGGGCCAGCAGCTTGTCCGCAACACCGGCGGCGCCTGCCGCTTCGTCCTGACCCTCGCTAAAGGTCACATTGCGCGTGACCGCGCCGATCAGCTTTTCGCGGTCTTTGTCGTTCAATGCCCCGCGATAGGCACCGAGCCGGCCGCCGAGCACACTCATCAATTTTCCAACCCGCTTGCCGACGACCACGTCGTTGACCCCGAATTCGCGCAATTGCCCGTCCATATCTTCGACGAACAGCTCGGCGAGTAGCGCGCTCTCGGAGCGCATCTCCGATGCCTCGACCCGCACCATCACGGTGCAAAGGATCGCTGTAATCAGGTCGAATCGTCCCCCGACCGTGTCGGCCACGCCGCAATCCGCATAAAACGAAGGCTCACGCGCCAGCTCGACTACGCGGTGCCAAAGCAGACGGATCGTCTCACGGGGATCGGGCGCTGTACCGAGGAGGCGGGAGATGAAGGACATTAAGTTGCAGTTCTTTCAGTCTGAAACCGTGTTGCGATTATGAGAGGCAAACCGATACCTGCCTTCGATGTTCCGGCACATTCAGCCGCAATTCAACTGGTTCACCCCAGCTGCGATGTTAAGCAGCGTTGCAAGGGCAGGCACAGACCCTTAAAGCCCTCGCTTACGGAATATAGTGTGCCGGTCGCACACGGCAATGGACGGGAATTGGAAGCTTTGGCGCAAGCTATGAACAACACAGGTCTGAAATCGCGCAAGGTTCTGATGGCGCTGATCGTATCGGCCGCTGCAGTAACGCTTTCGGGCTGCACATCGATCCGTGAGACGCGCGGCTATGTGACCGATCAGGTGCTATTGGCCGCGATCCAGCCGGGCATCGACAATCAGCGCTCGGTCGAAGGCACTTTGGGCCGTCCATCCTTTACCAGCCAATATGGCGAGCCGACCTGGTATTACGTGTCCAGCGTAACCGGTCGCCGTCCGTTTGTGCGGCCGCGTATCCGCAATCACGGCGTGCTCGCGGTGAAGTTCGACGAAGCTGGCAATGTTGCCTCGGTCGATCGGACCGGCGTCGACAAAGTCGTCTACCTTCAGCCCGACGCTGACAAGACGCCGACATTGGGCCGTGAGCGCGGCTTCCTCGAAGACCTGTTCGGCAATATCGGCCAGGTCGGCGCTCCGGGCGCAGGCGCTCCAGGCGGTCCATAACTTGACCGGCTTCGCTGAGCGCCCATATCGCGCAGCATGACACAATCAAACGACAGCCACGGTCTGACCCAGTGGCACGGCACGACAATCGTCGGGATCAAGCGCGGCGACAGCACCGTGATCGCTGGCGACGGCCAGGTTTCGATGGGCAACACCGTGATGAAGCCCAATGCGCGCAAGGTTCGCCGAATCGGTGAAGGCGGCAAGGTGATCGCTGGTTTCGCAGGCGCAACCGCCGATGCGTTCACCCTGTTTGAGCGACTGGAAAAGAAGCTCGAGCAATATTCCGGGCAGCTGCTGCGCGCGGCTGTCGAACTCGCCAAGGATTGGCGGACCGACAAATACCTCCGCAATCTCGAAGCGCTGATGATCGTCGCCGATGACGAGGTGCTGCTGGTTCTGACCGGGAACGGCGATGTGCTGGAGCCCGAAGGCGGGATCGCGGCGATTGGATCGGGCGGCAATTATGCGCTCGCCGCCGCGCGGGCGCTGGCCGAGTACGAAGACGATGCCGAGACCATCGCGCGCAAGGCTATGGCAGTCGCCGCCGACATTTGCGTGTTCACAAATGGCAATGTAACGCTCGAAAGCGTCTAGCGCGTCCGTATTCTCCCGGCTGCGACAGGCTGAAACGCAGCACAAGTCGGGGGAGCGATGGGCACTCAAATTCATGATGGCCAAATCTATCAGGGCAAGCTGACGCATATCCAGCTTCTGCGTGCGCTGTCCGGCTTGATTGTGGTTGTCAGCCATGTCGGTTGGGGCTTTGCCGATCATGTCGGGCCGGGTCTTGGTTTCGATCTTGGGGCGAACCTGCCGGGCAACGCTGCGATCATGGTTTTCTTCTTGATCTCCGGATACATCATGGTGGTGTCTTCCGGGCCGCTGTTTGGCGATCCGAAGGCGCGGAGAATTTTCTGGGTACGCCGCATGATCCGCGCGATGCCGCCTTATTGGGCCGCTACGGTCATCTTCCTTGTCGTGCTGTTCGTGCTGCAGGGGCAGACATTCGGCGCGGATAAAATCGCCCAGTCAATCGCGCTGATCCCATACTGGCCCGAGGGCGAGGGCAAACCGCTCCCCATTCTGTGGCCCGGTTGGACGCTCTACTATGAAATGACGTTCTACATGCTTTTCGGTGTGGTGATCGCGCAGGGGCGCAAGGCGGCTGTGCTGTTCACCGGCGCGATGTGCCTGATCCTGTCGGTGATCGGACTGACGATGCAGTTTAAATCGCCAATCCTGCACACATTCACTCAGCCGATCTTCCTGTTGTTTATCGTCGGCATGGCGCTCGGATGGCTTGCCGTCAGGGGAATGCAATTGCCCAGTTGGCTCCGGATTGCGTGCCTTGCGGCATTCGTCCCCGCTGTGGTCTTTGCCGAGGCACCGGCAGCAGGTGTTGGATACGGTCTAGACTACCTGGCCTGGTGCGCATTGCCTGCCGTGCTGCTCTTCACGGCCATTGTCGGCGGGCCGCTGGCGCTGCCTTTCCCGCGCTTTGTGACGCTGGCCGGGGATAGCAGCTACGCGGTCTATCTGCTGCATGTCCCGATCGCGTGGCTGGCGATGTGGGTGTTCGGCCAGTTGCGCTTCTACGGCGGCGCGTGGGCCTACTTCATCCTCGCCAGCCTGATGGTCTATGGTCTCAGCTGGCTGTTCTTTCGCCATGTCGAACGTCCGATGACCCGCGCCCTTAATCGGTTGTTTGCGGTTGACGGGAAGCGCGCGCGGCTTGAACCTGCGGCGGCGGACGCCACATGAGCGCCATGCTTCAAACACCAACAGACCCAATGGAAACGCCCGGCTTGGACAATCTCACCCCGAAAGCGATCGTCGCCGCACTCGATGAACACATCATCGGCCAGAAGGACGCAAAACGCGCCGTAGCCGTGGCGCTGCGCAATCGCTGGCGTCGCCAGCGGCTTGGGGCCGATCTGCGCGACGAAGTGACGCCCAAGAACATCCTGATGATCGGCCCGACCGGCTGCGGCAAGACCGAGATCAGCCGGAGGTTGGCCAAGCTGGCCGAAGCGCCGTTCGTGAAGATCGAAGCGACCAAGTTCACCGAGGTCGGCTATGTCGGCCGCGACGTCGAACAAATCGCGCGAGACCTGGTCGAAGAGGCGATCCGGTTGGAGAAAGAACGGCGCCGTGAAGCCGTGCGCGAAGCCGCTTCCGAAGCGGCGATGGAACGCCTGCTTAGCGCCTTGGTCGGCGATAACGCCTCCGAAGCGACGCGCGAGAGCTTTCGTCAGCGCATCGTCCAGAACGCCATGAACGAGGTGGAAGTTGAAATCGACGTCGCCGACTCGCCGAATATGCCGTTCGACATGGGCAATATGGGCGGCAATGTCGGCATGATCGATCTCAGCGACATGATGGGCAAGGCACTTGGCAAGAAGCCGAGCAAGCGGCGCAAGCTGCGCGTGCCTGACGCGTGGGACAAGCTGGTCGAGGAAGAAGCGGACAAGCGGCTCGATGACGAAGATGTCGCTCGTGTCGCGCTCGAAAATGCCGAGACCAACGGGATCGTGTTCCTGGACGAGATCGACAAGATCGCGGTTTCGGATGTGCGCGGCGGTTCGGTCAGCCGCGAAGGTGTGCAGCGCGATTTGCTGCCGCTGATCGAAGGCACCACCGTTTCGACCAAATATGGGCCGATGAAAACCGACCACGTGCTGTTTATTTCGAGCGGCGCGTTTCATGTTGCCAAGCCATCCGACATGCTGCCCGAATTGCAGGGCCGCCTGCCGATCCGGGTCGAATTGCGTGCGCTGACCGAAGAGGACTTTGTGCGGATCCTGAGTGAGACCCGCGCCAACCTCGTCGAACAATATCGTGCGTTGCTGGGCACCGAAAAGGTCGAGCTCGACATCACAGAAGACGCGATTGCCGAAGTGGCCAAGATCGCGGCTCAGGTGAATGAGAGCGTCGAGAATATCGGTGCGCGGCGCCTGCAGACGGTGATGGAAAAACTGCTCGAAGAAATCAGCTTCGAAGCCGAAGAGCATGTGGGTGAGACGATCACGATCGATGCCACCTATGTGCGCGAGCGGCTCGCGACGCTGGCGGGCAACACCGATCTGTCGAAATATATCCTGTAATGCAGCCGGGCTTTGTCCGCGATCTTCAAGGCATGCTCGCGGGGCTGGAGCCAAAGCTGCATTCCGAACCTTATCGTTTCCTCTCGCTCCCGCTCGAAGATGCGAACGCCGATTGGATCGACGATCCGTTTGCTGTGATCCGCGAGGACGAGGGCGCGACCTTTGTCGTTCGATCCGATGTCGAAGGCGGCAATTCAGACCATTTCGCCCGGATAACCTTGCAGGTAAACTCATCGCTCGAAGGCGTCGGGCTGACCGCTGCCGTTGCCACTGGTCTCGCCGCAGAGGGCATTGCCTGTAACGTGATTGCCGCTTTCAACCACGATCATCTGTTTGTGCCATGGGACCGCCGCGAGGAGGCTTTGGCGATCCTGAAGAAGCTTTCCGACGACGTGCGTCGATGATTCTCGGCTTTTCGCAGGCTCACCCCGCCTGACCCCTTGAGCCTTCCCGGCTGGCGCGCTTTAACAGGCGAACAGAGTTGCAACCGGGGACTATCACATGATCAGAAATATGATGCTGGCTGGCGCAGCCGCTTTGGCGATTGTCGGGTCCGCACCGGCGCTGGCGGATGGACATGATGGCGAGGCGCAAGATGCGCCCAAACTGACCGCGCCCGAGATCGAATACACTTTGTGGGAGCTGGATAACGGCCTCACCGTGATCGCCCTGCAGGACGAAACGACCAGCACCGTCACCACCTCGCTCTGGTACGATATCGGTTCCAAGCTCGACCCCGAAGGGCGCAGCGGCTTCGCGCACCTGTTCGAGCATATTCTCAGCCGCAAGACCGAGAACATGCCATACAATATGATCTACGGTCTGACCGCCGATATCGGCGGCACGCGCAACGCGTCGAACTGGGTGGATCGCACCAATTACTTTGAGCAGGTCCCCGCTGCCTATCTCGAAACGATGCTTTGGACCCACCGCGAGCGGATGGCGAAGGTGGTCGTCGACGAAGAAGTTTTCGAAACTGAGCGCGGCGTCGTGAAAGAAGAATTGCGTCAGCGCGTGCTCGCGCCGCCCTATGGTCGGCTAGCGCGCTTCGTGATCCCCGAAAACGCCTATGACGTGATGCCGCATCGCCGTCCGGGCATTGGCAGCATCGAAGACCTCGACAACGCAACGCTCGACGATGCTCGGTCCTTCTACGAAGCCTATTACGGTCCAGACACGGCGACGCTGATCGTTGCGGGCAATTTCGAGATGGACGGCCTGCGCACGCTGGTCGATCAGTATTTCGGCGATATCCCGCCGCGCAAAAACCCGATCGATCTTGCGCTCACCGCGCGTGAGCCAGAATTGACCGCTCCGCGCATGGTCAATGCAACTGCGCCCAACGTGCCGCTGCCAGTTGTCGGTGGCATTTGGAAAGGGCCGCCGACGACCAGTTCCGATGCCGCCGCTCTCGATGTGCTCGAGGCGATCCTTTCGCGCGGGGACAACAGCCGTTTCGACGCTGCGCTGGTGCGCACTGGCCTGGCAGTCGATGCCTCGGCAGGCGTATCGATGTTCCGCGAAGCCGGGGCAATCAGCGTCTTCGCTGTGGTCTCTCAGCCCGATGGAATGGAAGCTGCCGGAACCACGCTCAACGCAGAGATCGAAAAGGTCCGCAGCGAACCCGTGACAGCCGCTGAGCTCGCCGAAGCCAAAAGCGAGATCATCGCCAGTTCGCTCCGCCGCCGCGAAACCGCGCGTGGGCGCGCATTCGAACTGGGCGAGGCACTCGTATCCTCAGGTGATCCGGGTTTTGCCGACAAGCGGTTGGCGGAGATCGCCGACGTCACTGCCGAGGACGTGCTGCGCGTTGCGGCGAAATATCTCGATCCGCAAAAGCGCGTGACCTTTACTTACACGGCGGGCGAGGACGACCCTTCGCAATACGCCAACCCCACACCGATGCCTGAATTCCGTTCTCTGCCACCAGCAACCGGAGAGATCCGTCAGGTCAAACCGGAAGACGAACGCATGGCTCCTCCGGGACCAGCGGAATCGCCCGACGTGACTGCGCCTGAAATCGTTGAGGCGACGCTCTCCAATGGAATCAAGGTGGTCGCTGTGCAGACCGGCAATGTGCCAATCGCCTCGATCGCGATGCTGGTGCAGGGCGGCAGCAAGACCGATCCGCGTGAAAAAGCCGGCATCGCGCAAATGGCGGCGGCTTTGGTCGATAAGGGTGCCGAAGGTATGGATGAAGCCGCGATTGCGGCAGAGTTTGAAAGCCTCGGTGCCTCTTTCGGGGCGGGCGCGGGCAGTGATGGCGCGACTTTCGCTCTGACTGCGCCGGTAGCAAATCTCGAACAGGCAGGCGCGCTTGCGGCCAAGCTGGTGCGCGGCGCGACCTATCCGCAGGAGGCCTTTGATCGTGAGCGCAAGCGCGCAATGGATGGTCTGACGGTGTCGATGAAGGAACCCGGTCCGCTGGCACGCTACGTCTCGCGCGTGGCCATGTACGGCGATGCGCCCTACGGCACGCAGCCCGACGGCACGCGGGATAGCCTGAGCGCGATCACCCGCGATGATCTGGTTGCTCACCGCGAAGGGTACTTCCATCCGCAGAACATGCAGATCGTGGTGAGCGGCGGAATCTCGCCAGAGCAAGCCGTTACCATCGCGGAAGGGATGTTTGGCGATTGGTCGGTTGCCAGTCCGCCCGCCGCAGTTCCGGCGGAAGCTGCTGGAGATGATCTTCCGGTACGCACGATCGTGATCGATATGCCCGATGCAGGGCAGGCCTCAGTCATTGCAGCGGTGCGCGCGCCTTCGCGCAAAGACGCCGACTACTTCCCGCTCGAACTCGCCAACAGCGTGCTCGGTGGCGGTTCGAGTGGGCGTCTGTTCGAAGAAATCCGGACCAAGCGCTCGCTCAGCTACGGAGCTTATTCCGGCTTTGCCGACCGCGCGGATGAATCGATCCTCACCGCAAGCGCGCAGACCAAGAACGAAACCGCCGATGAAGTCGCCAAGCTGTTCCTCGAAGAGTTTGAGCGGCTCGGCAGCGAGCCTTTGAGCGAAGAGCTGCTGCAAAAGCGGCGGCTCTACCTCTCGGGTAGCCGCGCGCGGGCGCTGGAAACCAGCGGTGGGTTCAACTCGATTGTTGCGACCTTGCTGCAGCAGGGCCTGCCGCCTGAGGAAGCCGCAATGTTCGCAGATCGCCTTTCCGCAGTGGACGCAGCAGCGGCGAGCAAGGCGGCGCAGGAATATGTCGATCCTGCCAAGGCGACCCTCGTCATTGTCGGCGATGCCGAGCAGTTCGTCGACGCGCTGCGCGAATTCCGCAGCGAAGTGGAAGTGATCCCGGCGCAATATCTCGATCTGGCGACGGCATCCCTGATGAAGGCCGAGGCCGCAGCTGACGGGGAGTAGTTGCCAAAGCGCGAGTCCCCGCGAAGGCGGGGGCCTCGTGGAGGTTAGTGCTCATTGGTTGGGGGGTCCCCGCCTTCGCGGGGACTCACTGCGCGGTTACTCAGGCGCCTCTTGTTCGCTGCTGCGCTCAATCGCTTGCTGCGCCCACATCTCCGCATAGAGGCCGCCCTTTGCGAGCAGCGCGGCATGATCGCCGCTCTCCGCCAGCTCGCCGCCGTCCAGCACCAGAATGCGGTCGGCATCGGCGATGGTCGACAGCCGGTGCGCAATTGCAATCGTGGTGCGTCCACGCGCGATGCGTTTGAGTGTTCCGAGGATTTCCTGTTCGGTGCGCGTATCAAGCGCACTGGTCGCTTCGTCGAGCAGCAGGATCGGCGGGTCCTTCACCAGCGTCCGGGCAATCGCCACGCGCTGCTTTTCTCCGCCTGACAATTTCAATCCGCGTTCGCCGACCGTCGTATCAAAGCGTTCGGGCAAGCGATCGATCAGCGGCATCAATGCGGCATCGCGGGCAGCCTGTTCGACGGTGACGTCGTCAGCGCCTTCGGCGCCGTAGGCCACATTGTAGCCAAGCGTATCGTTGAACAGGACGCTGTCCTGCGGGACGATCCCGATGGCGGCGCGCACGCTGTCCTGCGTGACCTGCGCCAGATCCTGGCCGTCGATCAGGATGCGCCCCCCTTGCGGATCGTAGAACCGGAACAACAGCCGCCCAATTGTGCTCTTGCCAGCGCCAGAGGGGCCGACAATTGCGACAGTCGATCCAGCGGGCACTTCAAAGCTGAGACCTTTCAGGATCGTGCGTTCCGGTTCGTATCCAAAAGTCACATTGTCGAACGTGACATGCGGCTCCTTCACGGCAAGTGCGGGCGCGCCGGGCGGGTCTCTCACTTCGACTTCGGTGTCCATCAGGCGGAACATTTCGGCCATGTCGACCAGCCCCTGACGGATCGTGCGGTACACCCAGCCAAGCAGATCGAGCGGGCGGAACAGCTGCATCAGGTATGTGTTCACGAACACCAGATCGCCGACCGTCAGCTCACCCTTGCTCCAGCCCCAGACGGTGTAGGCCATTGCGCCCGCCATCAACGCATTGGTGATCAGTGACTGCGTGATGTTGAGCAGGCCGAGCGAATTTTCCGATTTGATCGCGGCCTGCGCATAAGCGCGGGCAGCGCTGCTGTAGCGCGCTTCCTCTCGGGTTTCCGCGTTGAAGTATTTGACCGTCTCGAAGTTCAGCAGAGAGTCGACCGCGCGGTGCAAAGCTTGCCCGTCGAGGTCGTTCATCTCGCGCCGCAGCTTGGTCCGCCATTCGGTGATCCAGCGCGTGACGGCGATATAGGTGACGACCGTGAATGCGGTGGCCGCGACCAGCTCCCAACCGAAGTTGATGTAGAAAATGACGCCAACGGCGATCAACTCGATCGCAGTCGGGGCGATGTTGAACAGCAGGAAGTACAGCATCATGTCGATGCTCTTGGTCCCGCGCTCGATGATCTTGGTGACTTCGCCGGTGCGCCTGCCGAGATGGAAACGCAGGCTCAGTCGGTGCAGGCGGTGGAACACGTCTTCGGCAAGGCTGAGCGTGGCAGCCTGACCAACCCGTTCGAACGTGATGTTGCGCAGATTGTCGAACAGCACTGACGTGAAGCGGCCCAGCCCATAGGCGGCGACCAATGCCAGCGCGACGCTTGCTCCGTCGCCCACCGGTCCGGCCATCGCATCGGCGGCTCCCTTATAGGCGAAAGGCAATGCGAGAGTGACGCCCTTGGCCGCGAGCACGAACAGCATCGCGGCGACAATGCGGAACCGCAGGGACGGATTATCCTTGGGCCACAGATAGGGCAGGAACCGCCTGAGCGTATGCCAGCCTTCTGCCTCAGGCGGATTGGTTTGGTTGTCGGAGGTGGCGGTATCGGGCGGCATTGCGACCGTCCATGTGGGCGTGAGCGCCCCTGCGAACAAGCCTTAGGCGGCGATTACCGTATCCGCGAATCCGAATAACCGCTGTGGTTGACCCGGCGCATTGCCCGGGCGACATCGCGCGGCACGTCGAACAACACGCGCTGCCGCGAGAAATCAATCGCGACCCGGTCGAACATCTTGAGATGCTGCATTCCCAGCGAAAGTACCGGTTCGTCCTTCAGTCCCAGCGCCTCGAAAGCCGGGGCGTCGGCGAAGGTCAAAGGCACATTGGTCAGCTTGAGTCCTTCGATCTCGAGCGAACGTACGTAGGAAAGATCGCCAGTCATCGTCACGCCGTTGACGTCCATGGTGGTGACTTCCTGCGAATGCCTCGAACGGATGCGGTCGCGCAATGCGGTGTTGGCGAGGCTCGCCTGCGCACCCGTATCGATGATCACCGTCGCTTTCACGCCATCGACAATTGCGTTGGTGATCAGCAATTGTCCAAGCTTCTGCTTTGCGCGCACGATAATCTCGAACCCGCGCCGCGAGTTCTTTTTGGTCACATCCTCAAGCGCGATCGTTTCTTTGCGGAAGTCGATCAGCACGCGGAAGTCCTGCAGACTGTCGAGACCGATAATGCCATCGGCGCCGACATGGTTCCGGTACAGGACCGGCGCGACCAGATCGTTGATCGTGAAGTTTCCGACGACCAGATCGTTGACTTCGACCAGATCGACCGGGCGGCGGCTGGCCATGCCAACCAGTGTGGCGGTGCCGAGCGGCGTCAGAGCGAGGCTGTCGTTGATCCGGTGGGTCACTGCAGTTGCCTGACTGCCAGTGTCGATCATGAAGTCATACGGACCGGCTCCACCAATCGTGACGGGAATGGTCAGGCGCTGGTTGCGTTCTTCATCGAGATCGAGAATTTCGGTCGCGGGATCGGTCATGCTGGGGGCGATGGCCTGCTCGTCGACTTTCTGGCCGAGCCCCACGAGGCTGAGTGAAATGGCCGGTATCGCCCACAGATATGTCATTGCTTTGTCCTATCCCGTCGTCGCACGAAGTCAGGGTCCTCGCGTCGCTCATCACGCAGGATACCAGACTATCGGTGCGCGCCCAAATGGAATGCTTAGGCGGGCGAGGGGATAGGCTCCGGGCTCGTTTCGCGGTTACGCAGCAGCGCCCAGGTTTCGAGCACCAGCGGTTTGTATCCGAACCAGAATGTCGCGGCGTAGACGCTTGCTCCGACGAACCCGTTCCAAGCCAGGTCCAACCAAGGGACACCGAACGAGGCAAACCGTTGGACTCCAATAACCGCAATCACCATCGCCGCGCAGGCTAGCGCAATCGGCGCGAGCTCGCGGAGCAGCGCGAGCGGTGACACACCTATACGGGGCAATGTCATGGTTAGCGTAAAGATGCACAAAGCGGGCGCGGCGATCCACCACGCGTGGACGAGGCCCATCGCTCCGGTTTCATCGCCGAACAGTCCGCCATTTACGCCCCACAGAAAGGCGATCGGCATGATGAAGGCGCCGGCCATGCTGGTGGAGAGATAGACTTTGGGCCTCCCCATCGCGTTGGTGACGGGCGAACAGATCAGTTGCAGAGCAAAGGCTGGCATTACCATCGCAAGGCCGCCGACAACCGGGATCATCCCGGCCCATTTGTCGCCGAACAATGTCAGGATCGCTGCCTCACTGGTGAGCGCAAGGCCAACATAGATCGGCGCGCTGACCATCATCACCATTCGCGCGGTTCGCAGGAAATAGGGTCCCAGCGATTTCTTCGCGCGGTGCAGTTCGGAATAGGCGGCAAGCGCAACCTCGTTGATCGGCGGTATAAAGCGTCCGGTCACGATCAGCGTCAGGAACAGCGCCTCTGAATAGAGGCCGAGATCATAGGTGGGCAGCAGGCGTCCTGCGATCACGATGTCGCTCTGACTCTGGACGATCCAGAACAGCTGACAGAGGGTAAGGGTGCCGCCGAACGTAACCAGATCCCACGCGCCGCGCGGATCGAAGATCGGGCGGACCAGCAGCCGCGCTGCGATCGACAGGCCGATGGCGCGGGTCACGAACATCGCGATTGGCGCATAGACCAAAGCCCAGACGCCGTAGTCGAACCACGCCAGCGTCAACGCAGTGACCGCTCCGATAACGGCAGTCGCCATATTGACCTGCCCCTGCTTCCGAAACTCAAGCCGCCTTGCGAGCAGCTCGCTGGGCAGGGCGGTGAAGGGGACTGTCAGAAAGATGACTGCCTGGATGCGCAGCATGTCAGCGACTAGCGGCTCACGGAAATAGGCGGCAGCTAAAGGCGCAGACACAAACTGGATCGCTGCCATCGAACCGTTGAACAGTAAGAGCAGGCCAAACACCTGCGCGATGCGTCGTTCATCAATGCGCTCGGTTTGCACCAGCGACGTCGCGAAGCTCGATCCGTTGAGGAACGCCAATGCGGTGATCACGACCTGGCTCATGGCAAACAGACCGTAATCCGTCGGCTCAAGCAGACGCACCACCAATATAGTGGACGTCCAGGTTATGATCTGCGCGGCCACCTGCGTTCCCCAGCGCCACGCGACGGCCGAGCGTACGCGC